>JBIKWG010000137.1:0-8035 GCA_044356425.1 Bdellovibrionota bacterium
GAGAGAGGGCGAACCGCCAAAACGGTTTGCCCTTTTTTGATTGTGGCAGGTTGGTTTTTCACACACACAGACACACAGACACACACACAGACACACACACAGACACACACACACACACACACACACACTCTCTCTCTCTCTCTCTCTCTCTCTCTCTGTCTGTCATCCTGCTTACCTTTGTTCATCAACGGAAGCCGATGGATGATTGTTTGGTGATGCAGCACGTTCTGACACTAACCCGCGTCGGAATAGTCCCGCAGCTAAAGTTTTTGAAGAGTATAAAAAAAGATGAAGGCAAGAAGAAAAGTGAGCGCAAACATTAAGAAGAATGCAGACAGTGACGTAACTTCCTATAGCAAAGGAAAGCAATTCTAGCTCATAAGGAGTTTGTAGCTAGAAGAAAAAAATTCAGCACTAGGATGTGTTGAATCACGGAGGAGTAAAGACATGGCTGTCACTATTGGAAGTAATATCGCCTCGCTGCAGGTGCAGCGTAGATTATCACAAACCGCAGATGCTCTTCAGGGAACCTATGCCCGGCTCGCATCTGGACAGCGCGTTGCACGGGCTGCAGACGGAGCTGGAGACCTGGGCCTGGCAGATGTTCTTCGCAACCAGACCAGAATAGCCGCAGTCGCTGTGCGAAATACTAACGAGGGTATATCGGCTACTACCATCGCCGATGCCGGATTAGGCGAAATAACCAACATCCTTACGCGTATGTCAGAGATGGCTGCGCAAGCAGCAAACGGGACCATGAGCTCATCTGGGCGCACTGCATTAGAGGCCGAAAGAGCAGTGTTGACGACGGAAATAGGGCGAATAGTCAACCAAACCTCCTACGGCTCAGTCAGTCTCTTAAATGGTACTGGCAGCTTGACCTTGCAGGTTGGGCTCGACGGATCCGTCAACTCTCGGTTCACGATCGACCAACTTAACGTAACCCCCCAAAATCTTTTAATAGACTCGTCTTCGTTCAGTAGCTCCAGTAATGCACAGACAGCAATGACGGCGTACGCAACGGCAATTTCTAGCGTTGCAACCTATCGTGCTTCGATCGGCGCAACAGAGTCACGCCTAAGGGTGATCTCAAACGTAATGAGTGCAACGCGTGAGAACTTGGCTGCTGCTGATAGCCGCATCCGCGATATAGATGTGGCTGCTGAGTCAGCAGAGCTAACTAGGCTTACTATCCTGCAGCAGGCAGGGGCCGCAGTGCTTGCACAGGCAAACCAGGCACCAGGCTTAGCACTTCAGCTGCTGCAGTAAGTTAGGGTTCGGTGCGCGGTGTGGCGCATCGGCCTGTGCGGGGTACGTGGCCCCCGATCTCTCTTCTTGATTGATACCTTTGCTCTTGAGCGGGGTTAGTGGTTGCTTCCGGCATCTGCTAATCCCGTTTCCGTTTGCATCTTTTATAAGACGCTGTTTTTGCGTCGAATCAGTATCTTAGACGATGTTAGCAGTGCATGCTGCCCGAAAGTAGCGTGCCATTTGCAGCCTTTCTGCATCCCAATAAAGCTAGCCCGTGGCAGTGTCGTTTTCGGGCAGTTACGGCACAGCCCCGCTGGCCTGGCATCTGCTGCCACGATGTAAAACAATCAAGTCGCTTAATCGATGAGGTCACGCTGTAGTCTCTTTGGCCTCTCGGTAAGTGCCTTCTTTAGCAAACACTATGAGTGAATTAAAACAGATATGTCGTGAGCTGTTAGCTGTTGCCGTCTTGATGATAGCCTGCGTTAGCATGGGTGCATGTCCGGCGCACGCTGATGAGGCTCGCATATTCGTTATCAGAGAGGCCGATGGAACGATTCGGTTCACTAACAGACCGCCCGCGGATGACCAGATAGCAGAGGTCTTTACGGCGCGTTCAAGCAGCGTATCTTACTATCCTGCTAGCCAGCAGCCATCGAAGAGGGGGGGGGGCGTGAGGCGCTTTCACCGTAACCGTTTCGATGAATACATTGAGCGTGCAGCCGAGGAGAACAGCGTAGACCCTGCCCTCATTAAGGCAGTCATCCACGCTGAGTCGGCATTTAACCCGCGTGCTATCTCGCCTAAGGGAGCTCTTGGCCTCATGCAGCTTATGCCGAGCACTGCGCGCATGCTGGGTGTGAACAATGCCTTTGCGCCCGAGTCGAATATCCTAGGGGGAACACGTTATTTAGCGCAGCTTATCAGACGGCACGGACGGCTTGACCATGCCCTGGCGGCCTACAATGCTGGGGACGTGCCAGTCCAGCGCTACAACGGCATCCCGCCGTACTCTGAGACGATTAACTATGTAAAGCGTGTACTACAGCTAAAAAAGCAGTATAGTGCCGCCACAAATGGCTAATTGGTATAAACGGCTCCCTAATTGGTTAACCTTCCTTAGACTGGCTCTGATACCAGTCTTTGTTTTTTTTCTTTTAAACCCTACGCCGGACTCGCTACGCACAGCAGCTGTTATCTTCGTATTTGCTGCACTTACTGATTATGCTGACGGGATCCTTGCTCGTCGCTATGCGGCTATTACTGACTTTGGCAAGCTTCTTGATCCACTGGCAGATAAGATCCTGGTGATGGCAGCACTCGTGATGCTCGTGGGTGTGCAGGACAGTTCGTGCCGACCGATAATACCGGCTTGGATGGTGGTTCTCATCTTGGCGCGCGAGCTTTGGATTACAGGTCTAAGAGCCTTTGCTGCAAAAGACGGCACAGTGGTTTCCGCGAAGTCGGGTGGAAAGGTGAAAAGTGCGCTTCAGATGGTTAGTATCCTTGCGCTTCTGCTGCACGAATATTCGGCGACGGCGCTTGGCTTTCGGGTGCCGATGCAGTTTGTGGGTCTCAATCTTTTAGTGATCTCCTTGGTTTTTTCATACATCTCCGCGGTCGACTATTCGCTTGCAATCTTTGCGCCTGAGCGTGGAAGTCTGGCGGATATAACAAAACAGGTTGGTGAGGCTCTCCGCACTAACGCTGCTGCTGATGGAGCTTTGGAGCCCCATGTACAAGGTGGTGAGCCGCAGACGGATCCTTTGCCTTCAGACCCGCTGGTGAAGGATGAGGCGGGCGAAAAGCCAAAGATAGGGTAAGGGGGGTTGGATAGGCTTGTCATAAAGTGTAGTGCCCTTACTGTAGGTTGGTTCTTGGGGCGACTACTGGACCTGTTTTACACACTATAGGTAGTGCATTCTTGCTTTAACAGTGTTAAACCTGCAGAGGTGCGGATCGGAAGGGTCAGCCTATTGGCCGTTAATATATCGCTGTTTTGCGGAAAGCAATTCTGCCCGAGGAGCCGAGTCCTCTTAGGTGAACTTGTTACCCCGCGGTGTGGTGTCTGAGAGATATGGTGTCTGAGAGATATAGTGTCTGAGACTCGTTGGTTCACCCTCTGGTTAGGACCAGCTGATTAAAGACATGTGGTTAAGAGGTGTATTGGTTAGGCTCCTCTTTCTAAGACCCGCTGAGCGTTGAGTAAGGCAAGCGTTGTTTAAGGTAAGCGTTGAGTAAGGTAAGTTGTTGACATGCGTGTAGAGCGTCTCGAAGTCTTCGGTTTTAAGTCCTTTATGGAGCGGCTGATATTGCCGCTTGAGTCCGGAATTACCGGAGTCGTAGGTCCAAATGGATGCGGAAAGTCAAACGTAATTGACGCCCTTCGCTGGGTGTTGGGTGAGACTAGAGCTTCGCAGCTGCGCGGTGATGTTCTTGAAGATGTTATTTTTAACGGCACAGAGACGCTTCGACCGCTCGGTCTGGCCGAGGTGTCGGTTGTTATCAGGGCTGAAAGGGAGAGTTTATTCGGAGATCTGTTAGCGCACTATGAATCCTCTGAGCTGTCGCAGCAGTCGGCTGAACCAGGACAGGCGTCAACTGAGCTGGCGCAGACGTCGGCTGAGGTGCCAACGGTAGTGGTGACTGAAGCGCAGCAGGGTGACGATTTGTTAGCATCGCAGCTGGTTGCTAATTCTGACACGGTGGAAGTCGCACAGCAGGCCGAAGCTGCTTCGGCTGCTAGCTCAGACGCAGTGCAAGCAGTGACTGAAGCTGCGTCAATAGACGGGGCGCAAGCGCCCATCGACGCCGCGACGGGTGAATCGTCGGTGTCAGCTGTCGCCCCAGCCAGCGAGGTGGCCGTATCTGCTGATATCCTGTCTGACATTCGAGCATCACTCTCTAAATATTCTTGGCTCAAGGGAGTCTCTGAAGTTCAGGTGACACGTCGCCTGTATCGCAGCGGAGAGTCAGAGTTCTTCATCAATAAGGTCGCCTGCCGCCTGAAGGACCTTAAAGAGCTGTTCCGAGTTCTAGGGATGGCAGCGCGCGGATATACAATTATTGCGCAGGGCGAAATCGGCCGTATCATCTCAGCTAAGCCTGACGACAGGCGCATGGTGATTGAAGAGGCTGCGCACATCGCGGGTTTTAGAGAGCACATGAATGCCGTCTCAAGGCGTCTTGCTGATACGCAGGGGCAGGTTGTTCGCTTAGACGATGTGCTTAAAGAGGTTGCCCGACAGGTAGGTAACCTTAGGCGTCAGGCAGCGCGCGCTGTGGCGCGAGCAGAGATGAAGAGTGAGCTGCTTGTGTCAGAGCGGGTTCTCTATCAAGACACGGTTACTCGATTTGGAAAACGAGTAAATGAAAGCACCGCAAAGGCAGAAACAATCGCAACCGATGAGCAGGAGGCGCTCGCTGCACTAACCGAGATTCGCGATCAAGAAGTAGGAGCTCGAGAAGGGATTGAGGCGATTGAGAGCGAAGTTGTTGCACTGCGGCAACAGAGTGACTCTTTGCGTGATGAGCTTAGTCGTCGTAATCGTGAGGTTTCAGTTAAGGAGTCACGATTGCGCGAGGCGCAGTCGCTGCTGCAGGCCCGAGCAACAGAGATTCGACGGCTTGAAGAGCGACGTGTAACCTTAACGCAACGTCGGAGCGATAGTGCAGAGGCTCTTGAGCAGCATCATAGAGTTGAAAGCGAGGTAACCCAGCAGCTTCAGTCATTAGACCTATCGGGTGACGAGGAGCTCAAAGCGCTCAACAGCGCACTGCAGGTGCTGCGTGAAGAGCAGCGCGGCAAGGATCGAACTATTCGCGAATTTCGTGATAGGCTTGTATCCGCGCAGAGCCGGCGAGATGCTCTGCAGTCACAGATTACTGCCTCGTCGCCGTTGACGCACCTCAAGCGTGCGCTGGGTGGCGAGCATAAGATGCCGCCACAGATTACCGGCGACTACAAGCTGCTAGTGGATGGCATAAAAGTGCCGCAAGAGTACACCAAGGCGCTGCAGTCGGTGCTTGCTGAGCGGGCGTCGTTTCTAGTAGTCGAAGAAGTTAGCGCCGTGGCGCGCTCCTTTCAGGAGTTGGTTCTCAAGGCAGACCCGCACAATAAGAAAGGGATCGGTCTTGGGCTGTTTGCAGCAATTGCAGCGGAATCGGTGGACCACAAATTGCCTTCTGGTGCGGTTGGAGTTACACCGATCCTATCGGTGGTTGAGACTCTGCCCTGGAGTGCCGGCATCGTTGGCCGGCTGCTGTCAAAGGTATGGGTAGCAAAAGACCTAGACAGCGGTTTGCAGTTTATCGAGCTCTTAAAGAGCAACGGTAAAGCCGATCCAGAGGTGGTAGTTGTTACCGAGAGCGGCGACCTGCTCTCGCCGTGGAGCTTCTATAGCCTTCGACATGAGGGCGGCGTTATTCAGATGAAGAGTAAGGTCGATGAGGCTGCGCGTGTTATCGAAGAGAATCAGGGAGGGTATGACCTGCTGGTTGCTGAGCGCGATGAGCTGCTGGCCCGCATTCAGACAGGCGAGGCGCGCGCTGCTGAGCTTGTTCGCACCATACAGCAGGCGCAAGCTAAGCTGCGTGAGTTGAGTAACCGTCAATCCGAGATGCGTGGCCGGATCCAGAGCGAGTCGCGCATGCTACAGCAGCTTGACGCCGACCTGCAGCGTACAGAGCCCCAGCTCTCAGAGCTTCGGCAACATATAGAGGAGCTTGAGCTCTCGTCGGCCGAGGTTGCTGAAGAGATTGAGGTGCTTCGTCAACGTGATAATTCAGAGGTCGAACTGGCTTTAACGGAAGTCTCTACTAACCTGCGAGAGCTTGAAGAGAAGCGCCGCGTGATTCGTGAGGCGTCCGCACAGCTTCTCAGGACCGTAGAGCTTCGACGGCAAGCTCACGAGGCCATGAGAGAGCGTCTTATCAGAGAGCGGATGACGACAGAACGGCTTAAAGGTGAGGTGTCAGCGGTTAAGAGCCAGATCTTTGAGCGCTTTGGTGAGGAGGGCTTGCAAGAGGTTCTGGCGGCGTGTGCAACCGTCGAGCTTCTTGCAGATGATGTTCGACGTGATTTGGAAGGGCGTGTAGCAGGGTTGCGTCAGCGACTAGAGCGTGAGGGGGAAGTCGACCCAAGCGTGGTAGAGCAGCATGAGCAAGAGAGCAAGCGATTGGAAGATCTCACGCAGCAGCGAGAGGACCTGGTTAGAGCAACAGACACCCTGCAGGCCACGTTAATCGAGATCTCTGAGGCTTGTACCCGCCGCTTTGCGGCGACATTTGAGGCCATCAGGCAGAACTTTGCATATTTTGGTCCTAAGCTTTTTGGTGGAGGCAGTGCCGAGCTTGCTCTGGTTGATCCGTCGAAACCACTCGAGACCGGTGTTGAGGTTCTTGTGCGGCCCCCAGGTAAGAAGCCGAAGAGCATCGACCTGCTTTCGGGTGGCGAAAAGGCTTTGTGCGCCATTGCACTCGTGTTCAGCATGTTTATGGTGCGACCGAGCCCGCTATGCGTACTGGATGAGGTTGATGCGCCACTTGACGAAGCGAACGTTCACCGTTTCGTAGCCTTTATCAAAGAGATGAGTGCCCGCACACAGTTTCTGATGATCACTCACAATAAGGCCTCGATGGCTGCGGCGGACACACTTGTTGGTGTCACGATGCCGACACCTGGTGCTTCAAAGGTCCTTACGGTTTCTTTACAGGAAGCTGTTAAGCAAGTAGCCTAGGCAATCGTATAGTTTCGAGGTTAGCTGTGGATTTTTTTAGCCATGTGAGCGAGACCATTGGCACGTCGCCAGACCGGTTAGAGCTATTTGTTGCGGTGCTCATTGCTGTAATTCTCGGTGTGCTGCTAGCCGCCGTGCGCTGGAATAGGTTCAGATCCGGCCGTGCACAGCAGTCTGCTGAGCTGCCTGTAGACCAGACACCTGTAAGTCAGAAAACGCGAGACAAGACGGCTGAGTCTGGTCAAGGGACGGTCCTCAGCGAGCCGCAAGAAACAGTAGCTCTCGAAAGTGGGTCGCAGCCGTTGGTAGCGGTTCCGCGCGCCATGCCTGAGGCTCCGAAGCTCGCTGACGCGCAGCCCTCTTCAGAAATTGCCCTGGCAGGGCGGGCTTCAATATCAGCCGGGATGGCGAAGACGCGCACGAATTTTATCGATCGGCTTCGGAGCTTCTTTACCTCTCGACCGTCGGTCGACCAGAGTGGCCTAGTCGAACTAGAGGAGCTTTTGATACTCAGTGATGTTGGACCAAGGTGTGCAGCTGAGCTGGTAGAGAGAGTAAAACGTGCGGTTCAGGCTCATCATCAGGTCGATCAAGAGGCTGTACGGCAGCTCCTGAAAGAGGGGATCCGCTCAGGTTTAATCGAGGTGGATGCGCAGCATCCAGTATATTATCCCCAAGGCGGAACGCAGGTCTTTCTTGTTGTGGGCGTAAATGGAGTGGGTAAAACAACCACGGTCGCCAAGCTTGCCTCGCGCTATCGCGGGCAGGGGAAGAGTGTCTTGGTCGTGGCCGCAGATACCTTTCGAGCGGCCGCCGTTCAGCAGCTTGAAGAATGGTCTCGCAGGATCGGTTTTGAACTTATTAAGGGCGCAGATGGGGCAAAGCCAGCCTCGGTTGTATTTGATGGAATGCTCAAGGCCAAGCAGGGTGCCTATGACGTTGTGTTGATTGATACAGCCGGGCGCTTGCACACCAAGGCGAATTTGATGCAGGAGCTTGAGGGGATCCGAAACTCGGTCAGGCGACATATCCCTGAGGGTCCCCAC
>JBIKWG010000129.1:0-8461 GCA_044356425.1 Bdellovibrionota bacterium
TCATTACGACCTAACGTAGAAAGGTCAGCATCGAGCAGATAGCGGGAGAGGGGTGTTGAGCAGTTTCGTTGTGGGCCGCTAGCTGTTTCGATCAGCGCTGTATCAAGGATCATCTGGGATACGAGCGATATTTCATCGTTAGAGTAGCCACCAAGCCTAACCATAGCTTTACGAGCACACTCAGCACCAATTGGCTCATTGTGAGTTCGAGTCTGCAGAAAGCCCATATCATGATAAGCAGCAGCAATCGCTAAGAGCTCTATATCGCGCGATGACACGCCATCAATCAGGGCAAATCGCACAGCTTCAGCCAGTACATCCTCTGTATGAGCATACGAGTGGTAGAGCAGGTCTGCAGCTAACTCGCGGCGCAGATGTGTAAGTGCGTCCTTAACCAGATCGTGATTATGGAGCTGCTCTAGGCATTGCTGTAGCTCGTCTTTACTCACGGTACAATCGGCTCCCTGATTTCTTTGACCTGTAATCTTCGTATAGGCTATCGTTTGGTTTCGCGCATTAGATAATTCATTTCAAATCAAAAAAATAATTCATGAACACGCGCCCATCAGCAGCTCCTGTTAAGCAGCTATCGAAATCCTCATTACGGGCCGTAGGTCGGTTGATTGGGTTGGTAAGGCCGCATCAGCGTCATTTTATCGCCGCCCTGATCGCGCTTTTTATCGGCAGTGGTATTAATCTTCTTTTTCCTGAGGTCATCCGCCGTATTTTAGCGCCAGGTGCTTTCGATTGGGCTGCTCAGCACCTGGCAGTAATTACAGTAGGATTGGCAGCGCTTTTTACTTTACAGGGTGCCGCATTTTATCTGCGGTCGCTGTACTTTGGATTGGTAGGACAGCGTGTCTTCTCAGAGGTGCGGGCTCGTCTATTTCGCGCGATTACCCTGCAGGAGATCCCCTTTTTCGACCAGAATCGCTCTGGTGACCTAACCTCGCGACTTACCTCTGATGCTGCGTTGGTTCAGGATGCGGTCTCAGTTAAACTTTCTATTATTGTGCGCTACGGTGTGCAGGTTGCGTTGGGCGTTGTGCTTATGTCGTGGATGTCGTGGCAGCTCACGATAGCGATCGTCGTAAGCGTTCTGGTGATGGTGGCAACATCGAGCATCTTCATCAAGAGCTTAAAGGCAGCTTCAAGGCAGTACCAATCCGCTCTTGCCGTGCTCACTGCCTATGCTGCAGAGGGCTTCAGTGGGGCAAAGGTGGTGAGGGCGCTGGCCGCTCAGCAGGATGCGGCAGTGCAGTTTGAGCAGCTTAACACTCAAGCATTGACGGCAGCCGAGAAGCGCAGCGCTATTTCGGCGGCATTTTCGTCTGGGGCTAGTCTGCTGCTTAATCTGCTGCTCCTGTTAGTTCAATGGTACGGCATTACTCTAGTTCTTACTGACCAGTTGCCACTCAACGATCTGGCAGCCTTTGTTCTATACGGCGCGATCGTTGCAGTCTCTTTCTCTTTCCTCTTGGGAGCCTATACCGAGTTGATGCAGAGCATCGGCGGTCTTGAGAGGGTATTTGAGCTGCTAGATTGCGAGGTTCACGGTTCGATGAGCGCAGATGATGCAGCTGGCACCTTGAACAAAGGCAGTCCGCAGGGCCCGACCATAGCGCTGCATAATGTGACGCTTACCTATCCAAGCCGTCCCGACGTTAAAGTGTTGCAAGACCTTTCGCTTGTTATTCAGGGCGGTAAGAAGACAGCGCTCGTAGGGCCCTCAGGTTCGGGCAAGAGCTCTGTTGTACAGGCGATTCTTAAGTTTTATGCAGTAGAGTCAGGTCGTATAACACTCGACGAGCGAGATCTCTTACAGCTACCAGAGCAAGAGCTGCGCGCCACTATAGCGTGGGTGCCGCAAGAGCCGCAGCTTTTCGGCTTTACCATCTATGAGAACCTTATCTTTGGTAATCCTGACGCTCCGTCCGAACAGATTCTTTCGGTGGTTGAGTCCTGGGGATTTATGGACTTCTTGTCTACCTTGCCCAAGGGCATTCACACGTCGCTAGGAGAGCAGGGCACACAGTTAAGCGGCGGCCAGCGCCAGAGGCTTGCAATCGCACGAGCCCTTCTGAGAAGGCCACGGGTGCTTATTCTTGATGAGGCCACGTCTGGCCTTGATAGTGAAACTGAAGAGTTGGTACTTAACGCTGTTGGCGACTACCTACCTCAGGCAACTATCCTTGTCATCTCTCATCGATTAGCCACCATTTGTCGATCTGATGCTATTTTGGTGGTTGAAGCGGGCCACCTGGTTGCACAGGGGACACATGCCGAACTGCGCACCCAACCGGGACTTTATAGCGAGTATGTAGCCAGGCAAGCGCTCTAGATTCCCTCGCACAAGCAGGCCATTTACAGGGCTCAACTAAGGTTGATACTTCGCACAAGAAGCCGTCGAATAAGGCATAACTATCTGAAACGTTTACGCGCTAACAGAACTCTAACAATCCCCTGACAATCAACTAACCGTGCTCTTATTGCTCAAAATACTGAAATAACTACACTCTAGTTATTACTTATCGTTGTTGAACATATATGATGTCCGCCCAGTTAAAGCTCCTCTCCTCACTCGCTGTTCTAGCCAGCAGCATCGCGATTGTTTCGCCCTTAGAGCTGGGTGCCTCTGCAACACTGCCAATGCACCTCTCGTCATCAAGTGAAAGCCCAGCTGAGTCAAGCAAGCCTCAAGTTAATAAAACCGCCGGGCACTCACCACTCCAGCAGATAGCTGCTCAGGTGCGTGGATGGGATTCTGGTGAGGCAGAAGGTTCTGACGCTTCTGCAGCAAACAGCGACAATAGCAAGGCAGAGCAAGATGGTCCTGAGCCACACAGCCTTGATAAAAGCTTCCGTCAGTTTATGTTTAACAAGTACGGCAGCTTCTTCTTCGGTAGCAACGAAGGGTAGGGCAACTTTTCAATCAAGTTTCGATAGAATGCTGCAGGGTATTATACTCGCGTTGTAGCCGCAGTTCCTAAATGGGCCAGCTGGCGCTCAATCATCTCATTAAAAACCCGAAAAAGCCCTTGATAGCTCGGAATCATGTGTGCCGCCCCTGAGCACACTGCATTGAGCGTGAGTAAGTGACCAACAGATTCAACAGTGCTGAGATATCCGCTCTTGGGAGGTCGGCGAATGCGATAGTTTGAAATAAGCTGACGTTGAAAAGAGATACGCGGAATCGAGTGGAGTAGGGGATTGCGGTGCACAATTTTCTGCGCCTCATCCCAGGTGCCATCGATAACGATAATTATACTTTTATTCGACAGGGGGAATGTTTCGCAATCAGCTGCCTGCGCGCCAGGAAAGAGCAGCAGTGGCTCATAGGCTGAAAAAAAATCTTGAAGCATCTTTTCACAGAAAACAACGCCCCGCATCAGAGTGCAGTTAGCAATTGAGGCGCGCACAAGCTTGGCTGTCGAATAGTATTTACGAAACTCGTTTGGATGCTGCAGTAAAAGAATATTAGTATGGGCCGAAAACGGCTCAATCAATGCACATACGCAATGAGCAGGAGGGCGCAGACAGCTATAGCACATCGGCCTTCCGTCGGTATTTTGATGAGTTTGGTGGCCGTGTCGTCGCACCGAGGGCTCCTGAGAAACTAAATAGGGGAGAGGTCGTATGTGTATTAGAGGCAGCAGCTGCCAACTCGCACTTCTCTTACGCCTTGAAGTAGCACACTCATGGAGCAATGCGATAGTCGGCTCGGAGGTCGCTGTGCGCTTGCTTTAACGCTGTAGAGAGGGATACGCTCAAGCGGCTACAGATAGTAGCGCTGTGTCGCTCACCAAGCGCTTTCAAGATCTGCAATGTCGGGGTGTAACTACGAAATTATGAAGCTCGCGTTCTTTGCATCTCACAACGGGTCAAACGCTAAAGCGATAATTGATGCGTGCCGGGCCGGGCAGATAACAGCCGAGCCTGTTTTACTTATAAGTAACAACGCTGAAGCTGGGGCGCTGGCTAAAGCCCGAACGGCGGGACTTCAAGCATTTCATTTCAGCCAGAAGAGCTACAGCTCGCCAACGGCGTTGGAGGCAGGAATCTTATCTGTGCTTGAGACAAATAAGATCGATCTTATTATCTTGGCTGGATACATGCGGCTGCTCGGTAAAACTATTCTTAAAAGGTATCATGGCCGTGTAATTAACATTCATCCAGCACTTCTTCCGAAGTTTGGAGGGCAGGGGATGTATGGCATGCATGTGCACCGCGCTGTCCTTGCAGCCGGTGAGTTAGAGACAGGTGCTACGGTTCACTTAGTGACTGAAAACTATGATGAGGGGCCAATCCTTGCTCAAACCAAGGTGTTGATAGAGCCCGCAGACACCCCTGAATCCCTAGCAGAGCGGGTGTTGCGTGTGGAGCATGCGCTCTATATAGACACTATTAAGCGTATCACTAACGGGTCGCTTGTGCTTCCTTAGGCGCTTTTCTTTGGGAGCCGCTGACACACGTCCTTAACAGCTTACTGTAATCATCATGTTGAGCTGTTTCTTTCTGGTTAAACAGCGAAAGCCGGTTTCAGCGTCTGCGAAACGTTAGCCCCTACTTGAGGCATCTTGCCTAAACCTAGCTGTGTTCGCGCTCTTGGTTCGCGGACTTATTACGCTCAAGCTGTGCAGCAGCCTCCTCAACTGAAGATTCCGCGACTAGGTGCCACTGATCTCCTTGTACGCCTCTCACGCGTTCAAAGGTGCGAGTAACGCTCTTGTTACCAACGCGAACAGTTTCAGTGCGAGAGCCAAGAACCTCGCCTTCTGGCTGCGCGGCAGCATTAGGGCGCTTCTCTTCGGCTTTTGTCTCGTCTGTAGGCGGGTCACCCTCGGCCTGGTTCAATTTTTCAGCAGCGACAGCCACTCCTGGCACGGTGCTTCTGCTGATGCCGCCCCCTCTCTTCTGTGCAAAGGCACGGTCAACACCGGCACGAACGTGCTTAGCGAGGACGGCGCCGTAGGCATCATCAAAACCCACCCGGGCACCTGCAAGCATCTTATGCTCAAACGCCTCGATGCCATGGCGCTGTGCAAATTGTTGGATACTCGGCGCTATGCCCTTCATGAAAGAGTCTCTCATCGGATCTTCCAGGACCTCCTTAAGGCTGGTGCGAAGGCCACCGGTGATGCCGGCAGAGAGCGACTCTTTAACGAGCTCTGTGTGCGCGTTCTGCTGCACAGCGCGACAGAGATTTTTAGCAAGCTGCTTAGCGCCCTCTTCACCAAGCTCCGGCGCAGCGGCGAGGATTGAGTTTCGAAGTGAGCTATTTCCAAGCCCCAGATAGCTGAGCACTTTGCCACCACCAAACCCCATCTGTCCTAGAATTCCGGCACCGCTTGCTTTTTCAACGAGCTCTTTGCGGACTACCTTGGCAACTCGATCAGTGACGCCGAGTTTCGTCATTACTGCATTTATCTCAGGGGTGAGCGAATTAACCGCTAGCTCTTTGGCCTTCTCACCGGCAAGCTCGCCGACCTCTGTTGCTGCCGCTCCAAACTTAAGCTTGGCTGCTTCGATAGCTGGGCCAGCAAACGATTCAAGCTGCTCAGAGAATGTTTTAGCTGCCTTGGTTCCCGCTTCAATTCCGAGAGCGGTTACCCTTTCGGCCCCCTTATCGGTAATTATCTCAGCTCCTACGCGTTTGCCGAGCCCCTCACCAACTTTAAGCATCCCTTCCTTAACAACCTCTTGGCTGACCGGAGCGATTTTGGTCATTATTTTTTGAGCAACAACGTTGCCGTATTTGCTTAAAACAACAGAGAGGCCAACGGCCAAGACAGCTCCCGCCATTGCTGCGGGGTCACCCGAAGAGAGTGCAGAGACGATCGTGCCTGTATTGGCGAGCACCGCCCCTGCAATCATTACCCCAAGGCCTGCGCCAGTCATGCAGGCTATAGCGGTGCCCGCAAGCTGAGCGGTTCCGATGGCGATCTTCTTCCAATCGCCCTCGCGGACTCCTTCGTAGATCTTGGTCAGACCGACTGCATCGCAGATAAAACCGCCAACAGTACTGAGAAGAGCCCCACCCATCTCTGTAACTAATCGCCCACCGCTCAGCATCTGACTGCCTAAGCCACTAGCCACGTTCCAGGCGAGGCTTGCAGTCGTCTTCACGGTCGATATTACTGAGCTTAACATGCCCTGCTTAGGTGCAGCTGCCGCTTCAGGAGCTGCTGTTGCATCGGCGAGAGCTGGCCGCGACTCAGATTGAGCTGGCGGCGTAGAGCGATTCACTAGAGCTACTGGTGTGTGCAGGCTCAGATTCGCTTTGACTGCGGCTGCTGATAATTCGGTTGGGCGTGCGGCCCCTTCGGCAATCTTATTTTCTTCAATAATCTCTAGTCGCACCTGCTGAGCACGATGTTGCTCCTCACTAGCAGCGGCCAGATCAGCTAGCTTTCGCTTTGGCGCGAGCTGTTCCCTGTATTGTAGAGAGCCAGCACGTTGAGTATCAAGGCGTTCGCCATGGAGCTTCAGGCCCTCAGTCGTTGGGTGCTGTCCAACTTGAGTTGATAACCCACTTGTAAGCAAATCTTGTTTCAACGCAACCATATCATTCACCGTGAATAACTCTACGTGTGCTTTCTATAGACCACCGTTTATTGGCCCTACTACAGATATGGAGGAGTTTCACATAATTGGCGCATATCACTCAAAAATAAGGCAACAGGAAACGACCGTTACTCACAGAAATAGGCCTATAAGATCCTGTTATCTCTCCGATATCTCCACCCCTTAAGCGGTTGCTTTTCACGTTTTATCGCGCAGGCCAGAAGCCAGGACTTCGATGCTCTTGGACAGAGAAGGGCCAGTAATCCGGGGCTTGCCATGCATCAGGGTGCTCGTCGCTGTATTCCAGCCAGAGTGATGTATCTATTGGCCCGAGCAGCGACCCGGTATGGGCAGCTGGTCCGGACGAATTATCCCACCAATTGGTCGGTGCGTGTAAGACGCCAGTCGCGAAGTTCTGCACCAGTTCACCTGATATTCCGGAGTTTCGAAAAGCGTTGCGGCGCAAAGAGATAGTGCTCGACAGAATTCCGTAGCCAACGGTTACGGCACGCCCGGTCACTTCACCGCTAAACTCATTGTTTCTTACGCTAACAAGTCGTAGAGATGAGGTCGATTCGCCTGTCGTCACCGGGTCGAAAGTTGTTGCCCACAACACCAGACGCCCGCCCGATCGAAATGTATTACCCGATATAGTGCCGGAATAAAATCCAAGGGCTCCAGCAGCATCCTCAATTATGTTACCGCTGAATATTCCCTGGAGTACGTTTTGCACATTAAAGTTTGCGCCATAGGTCGCATTACGAAAGTAGTTTCTTTGCACAACCAAACCTTCGATTATGTCTGAGGCACTTCGCGCCCCACCAAATAATCCGTAACCGCCCTCCTGCTCACTATTTCCGTCTCGATTCTGCAAGATGTTAGAAGACACGACCACGTTTTGATAGTGCAGGGGCTCGCTTCGTTCGGGGCTGCCGTTTAACTCGATGGCAGCATGCGGAGCGGTGGAAGGGCTACCATCACGAACATCGATGAGGTTGCGCGAAATGAGCAGATTTCGCGCGCTATGCGTTGTTGTGCGAACACCTGCTCGTACAGCAGGTTGCTCTGAGTGAATCCAGTTTTCGGATATAGTGATATCGTAAGCGCCCTTGGTTGACGACACAGCACTTAGATCGAGTTGGGCTTCGATAGTGATTCCCTGCTCGAAATCAGTGATCTCAAAACCAATTATCCTTACTTCAGGTGACGTTATTCGAATAGGAAATCGCCCCGCGATAGTGCTCTCTCCGCCACTGCGAGCCGCTGCCGAAGGGCTGGTCCCGCGCTGCTCACCCAGAAGTGTAATCGGTTTATCAAGCACTACAGACTCGTCATAGCGACCGGCAGCCACAATGATCGTATCGTACGGTGCAGCAGCGCGTGTCGCTGCCGCAATTGATGCGAAGTCTCGCGGCACATAGATTGTCTCTGCCCAGCTGGGCTCAGCAGCAAGGCAAATTAAAGCAGCAGCCAGTCGAACAAACGATGCACGAAAACGCGGCTCAACAGCGAGTTGGGTTGCAAGAGTTGACATGATAGCTCTCCCTGGATTTCATTGAATCCATGTAGCCATGGGATGCGGTGCCACCCCTGGCTCACTGTGTGGATACTTGAGAAGAGCCACAGTAGTCCGCATTTTAAAGCGACTCATATGGGGCGAAGCATGTATGCTTCTGATGGCGTGGGGTTGTCGAGCTGTTATTTGAGACCTGAGACTACGGTGCCACTGCATCTGTTTCAACCAGAGGTGGATGCAGGTGTTCAATACCTTGGTTGCCTAGGCGCAAAAAAATTGCAGCAACGCTAGCGACCAAGCCTTTTGCTGAGTCGCCAGCGTTGCTATGAACGTAGCTCTTGAGAATCGCCTAATTTTAGTCTCCGAGCTGTCCGGGGATTG
>JBIKWG010000145.1:0-7564 GCA_044356425.1 Bdellovibrionota bacterium
GATGCAGAGACTATGGAGGCCGCAGTTTCATTTGCAGAGACAGGTCACCTGTGTCTGGCCACGCTTCATAGTAATAATGCTCCTCAAGCGATAGAGCGGGTGATGAATTTTTTTCCGGCGCAGCGTCATCAGCAGATCTATATGCAGTTGAGCCTTAACCTACGAGCGATTGTTGGGCAACGGCTTGTTCCATCGCTGACGGGATCTCGGGTTGTAGCCTGTGAGCTACTGCTTGATACTCCACGCATAAAAGACCTAATCATGAAGGGGCAGATTGCAGAGCTAAGAGATGTAATGGAGAGGTCTGCTACCTATGGGATTCAAACATTTGACCAGAACCTCTTTGCGCTTGTAATGAGCGGTAGTATTTCAAGCGACCAGGCACTAGCGCATGCTGATAGTCCGAATAATCTGCGACTTCGCCTGTCGCTTGAGCAGTCGCATGGCTCTACCTCTGATTCAAATGCAGACGGGGAGGCGCCCCTTAAGATTATGCCCTAGGCATGCCTGTTCGGTGGGAAAGCAGGATTGTTAGAGTGGCGGGTGTTGGTTATAGTTTGCCGAGGCACCCCGATAATTTGTGGCGCAATCCTGCCACGTTGCAGCATCTCGAGCGGCTAGCACCATGATTGACGATATTAACCTTGCTCAAGATCTTTTGTTGCGAAGCGAGCATCTTCGAGGCGCTCGTATACGAGCGGTTGCTCAGTTAGCGGGCGATATGTCAACGCGCAGGTATGTTCGAGTTGCGCTCGACCATTCACCTGTGCCGAGTGTACTGCTCGTGGTGCTCTCTGGAGCGCCAGGGCCGGTCGGCGGAGGTCCGCGCGGACTGACGCAAGATGACACGTACTGTGAGGTTTCTAAGTTCCTGTCAGAGGCAGCGATACGCGTGCCAGAGATTGTTGTTGATGGCCGAGAGCGGCGAGCGCTGCTCTTAGAAGATGTCGGCAATGTTTCGTTGCTGACGGCTGCTCAAAATCAAAACACCCTGAGTGAACTGCTGCCGGCTGCCGTGCTTGGGGCAGATCCACTTTTTACCCTCTTTGCAAAGGCGCTTGAGCTGCAGGGCGCGCTGATGCAGCTCAAATACGATGATTCGGTTGTGGTGTATCAACGCCGCGTTACAGATGAACAGCGCGCCGTTCAGATTCGTGAGTTCCTCGAATACTATGCACGGCCAAGGGGCCTGTCAAAGACAGCATGTGCTGTCGTTGAGCGATTAATGGATCGTGTGTGTTGTCATGTTGCAGCTCATCCACAACAGGTTGCGCATTTTGATTTTATGGCCGCTAATATTCATGTGCTGCCGAATGGCGAGCTATGTTTGATTGACTTTCAGGACATGTGCTTGGACTCTCCGGCGCGAGATGTAGTATCATTGTTAAACGATCGTGGTATGGACGAAGCCATAGGATGCGAGCGACAGCAGCGCCTTCTCGCAGGTTATCTTCAGCAGCAGCACGTATGTCCAACTTTTGCCGCGCTCTATGATGAGTATCTTCTGTTGTGGGATTTTCGAGTTTCAGGACGGTTCGCACTGTTGGCCGAACAACGTGGGGTGACTCGATATGCTACGTGGATTCCCGGCACACTTGGCCGCCTTGGTCGGACCCTCGCGCGATTGCAGGAGAGTTGGCCAGAGGCCCACCAGGCGCTTGTGGTGCTGACAGAGTTTTCGCCTGAAATTGAGCGAGGAAGCTGCAGCCCGTGGGGAGGCGTTCCCATAAGGCCTATGCCGTAACTAAGAAGTGGAAGCTCTCCCAGCGGGGCTGTGAACTATTTCAAGGGGCAGGCTCGTGGGAAACACGGTGAAACACCGAAAAAAGCCTTCTGTAGCTGTCCTATCTGGCAGTATACTGAGGACGTATGGAAGATAGTGTTAAATCAATAATTGAAAAAATTGCGCTGCGCTTTCCGGCACCAACTCGAATTCCGAGCGGCCACGTATGCTCGATTTTCTACGACTGCTTTCAGCTAACTCCGAACGACCTTGCTCGGCTTGCTGCTCATGCAGTTGGCCATCTTGAGCACGATGCATTTGATATCGCTGTTGGGCGAGCATACAGCGGCATCCTCTTTGCAGCGGCGGTGGCCGGGGGCAGAAAAGTTGCAATTCTACAGAAGGATGGCCGATTCTTCGGTCCGGATCTTAGGGGGCAGCGCGTAGTGTTAGTGGATGATGTAGTGTACGCCGGCTTCAATATGCGCGACGGATCTGAGAAGATTCAGGCTGAAGGGGGCAACCTCGTTGGACGGGTTGCGATAATTGATCGCTCAAAGGGAGTGTTTGCTGAGCGGGACGCGAGTATCCCATTCTGGTGTGCGTTTCAAACTGATATGGAGTAACCCTTGCTGCGCTTGGCCCTATGTGTTCTCTATTGGTCATGGGCCGAGAAGCAGATAGCTAGAACTAAATAGAAAAAAAGATAGAAGGCGAGCTTTGAGCGATGTCTCACGTGAATCCCTGGAAGAAACTAAGTGAACGGGTAGTATACAGCAATCCTTGGATCACTGTGCACGAGCACCAGGTTGTTTCTCCGGGCGGGAAAGCCGGAATATACGGCATCGTTGAGACCCGAATCGCAACAGGTGTAGTGGCTTTGACCGATGATATGCAGGTCTATCTGGTGGGGCAGTTCCGGTATCCGATGAACGAATACTCGTGGGAGATCCCAGAGGGAGGCTCTGAAGAGAACGAAGATGCCCTGGTAACAGCACAGCGTGAGTTAAAAGAGGAAACAGGTGTGGTTGCCACTTCGTGGCAGCAGTTGGGGGGCGAGGTGCACCTAAGTAACTGCCACTCCTCTGAGCGAGGAGTGCTGTTCTTAGCGCGTGGGCTTACAAGAGAAGCATCAAGTCCTGATCACACTGAAATGTTGGAAGTTCGCCTTGAGCCATTTTCGAAGTGTCTAGAGATGGTTGATCGGGGCGAGGTTCGTGACAGCCTAACGATAATTGCGATTCTTCGAACCGCACGGCTGGTTTCGTCTGGGGCGCTGTGAGCGCGATAGATCAGGCCGCCAACCAGAGCTTAACGCCGATAGCCACCAAGAGATCCGAGATTAGTTTGGCAGGTGAGGGCGCCCTTGATGCAGTCAAGATCGGTGCGGGGGAAACCTATCTCGGAGCTTTCGGTGTCTTGCTCGGAGGTTCTCATCTTCAAATTGGTGCCCTGGCTACCTTGCCCCCCTTGATTGGGGCAATTTCTCAGGTAATGGGTATGCGCCTGGCAGAGCGAGTGCATAGTCGGCGCGAGCTGGTTAGCTTGCTTATTCGTATGCAGGGGCTCGTGTGGTTGCCTATAGCCCTAATAGCATTCGTGTATCGACCAGGGTGGTGGGCTGTGTCGGCGTTGCTTCTCTTGGCCTCGATTCACCATATCCTGAGTGGCATAATAGTGCCGATATGGAATAGCTTGGTTGGTGATGTAGTATCACCGACTGTACGCGGAGCGTTCTTCGGACAGCGTAATCGTTTAATTGCGGTGTTTAGCTTCGGGTCTCTCGTTGCCGCCGGTTCGCTTATCCACATGTTCTCAGTTGCTCATGAAGAGCTTTATGCCTTCGCGGTGGTTTTTCTGATAGCAGGCCTGGCGCGGGCGTTGTCAGGTCGGCTGATGTTGCAGGTGCATGACCCACGTGCGCATATTCCGGAGCTTGTTACCTTTACGTTTTGGCAGTTTATACGGCGTGTCCGTTCGTCAAATTTTGTCCGATTTGTACTCTTTGTTTCATTGGTAAATTTTGGAGCATCTATTTCAGGTCCATACTTTGCCGTTTACATGCTCAAAGATCTGAAGCTTTCCTACTTGCAGTTCACAGGAGCAATCTGCGCTTCAGTCGTTGCGCAGTTCTTAGTGATGCGGACCTGGGGCCTCTTCGCTGATACTTTCGGTAATCGTAAGATCCTCTCGGTGTGCAGCTGGTTCGTTGCGTGCTCTCCGCTGTTGTGGCTTCTCTCGTCACATTATCTCTTCATCTTAGTCGCGCAGTTTTATAGTGGGTTCTTTTGGTCTGGCTTCAATATAGCGGCCGCTAACTTTGTATTTGATGCTGTCACCCCTGCAAAACGCGCTCGTTGCATCGCCTATCAGGGGATAATTAACGGATTGTTGGTGTTCCTTGGTGGCGTTTGCGGTGGAGCGCTTGCAACGTATGTTTTGCCGCGCATGTCGCTTCCAACTGGTTTCGGTGCACACACATCACACTTTATAGGATTGTTTCTTGTGTCAGGTCTTTTAAGATTAACTGCTGTGTTTTTTCTGCTTAACTCTTTCAAAGAGGTACGGCAGGTGGCAGGTATTAGTGGGCATCAGCTGCTGATTCGTATCGTATCAGTACGTCCATTTTGGGGTGCTACCTATTCGTTCGTATCAGGGACATATTCAGTGATTACTCGTCGTCCGCGGCTTCGCTCTAAAGCCAAGAAGAAGCCAGAGGTGATTGAGGAGTAAGATTTCTTGATAGGTTTAGTAAGATTATGACAAATCTAGGTGTTCGTAAGATTAATAGGCAGGATATCAGAAGAGATCGCCTTGTTCGTTGGTTGCCGTGGGCGGTGATTGCTATTGCTGGGTTTTTCCTGCTGCGTCCCTCTATTACGTCGGTGGACCTTTTCGCGTCAGATGAACAGCGGCGCGATTTTGATCTTCGAGTGGGAAATTACAGGCATATTCCAACTCTGTTACTAGTTACAGAGTGGTGTCCCGCCTGCAAAGCATTGCAGCACAGGCTTGAGGCTCAGCACCATCCGTACCTCGCGCTCGATATTGAGCAGAATAGCTGGGCTCACGAGCTCTTTGAGCGATGTATCGCAGGTGGTGCGGCACGTTCAGTGCCTAAAGTTGTCTATGGCCGACAGATGATTGCACCGCAAAAGCTGCTCTCTGTCGCCCAAAAGTAGGTATTATCGTCTCCGACGAGCGGAGCTTCCGCTGATTGAACCAAAGATACCTCTACTAATCGCTCGGCCCAATTGGTCTCCTAGTGAACGAGCTGCGCTGGTTAGCATGGCCTCAAGCGGGGATTGTTTCTTGCGTCCTTGGGCGGGTTTGTTAAAGATGTCTGGTAGCTCAAACGATTGCTCTCGGTCTTCTAGCTGATCGCCAGAGCTGTCTGCTTCCGCTGACGCAGCGTTGCTTCTTGAGGCAAGCTGCTCAAAGGCAGATTCTCTTTCAACTCTTGTTTCGTAGGTGCCAAAAACATTTGAGCTTTTGATGCTCGCTATGCGCTCTTCCGAGGTGACGGGGCTTAATCGACTCGACGGAGGCATTATGAGAGTGCGTTGAGCAAACGAGGGCGTGCCCCGTTCGTCCAGAAGTGAGACCAATGCTTCTCCAATTGCAAGCTCTCCTAGAGCTGTTTGGAGTTCATGTGAGTTATCAGAGCGAAAGGTTTCTGCCGTTGCACGCGCCGCTCGCTGGTCCTTTGCTGTAAATGTTCGCAGAGCGTGTTGCACTCTATTTCCGAGCTGTCCTAGTACCTGCTCTGCAATGTCAAGCGGGCTCTGTGACACAAAGTACACCCCGACGCCTTTTGAGCGAATGAGCCGTACGACCTGCTCTATCTTGCCAACAAGCGCCTTGGGCGCGTCATTGAACAGTAGATGGGCTTCATCAAAGAAGAAAACCATCTTGGGTTTTTCAATGTCTCCGACTTCTGGAAGCCGTTCAAAGAGCTCCGAGAGCAGCCACAGCAGGAAGGTCGAATACATGAGCGGAGAAAGCATCAGTTTGTCAGCACTAAGTATGTTTATAACTCCACGACCGGTGTGGTCTGTCTGCAGTAGGTCGTCGATGTTCAGCGCGGGCTCGCCAAAGAGGTGTTCTCCCCCGTTCTCTTGCAGCGCGAGAAGGGCCCGCTGAATGGCGCCGATGCTTGCGCTTGAGATGTTTCCATACTCCAGCGTTATCGCTTGGGCGTTCTGGCCTACATGGGTCAGCAGCGCTCTTAGATCTTTAAGATCGATCAAGAGCATGCCGGAGTCATCAGCCACCTTAAAAGCTAGGGTAAGCACTCTGGTTTGTGTCTCATTTAAGTTTAGGAGTCGAGCGAGAAGCAGCGGACCAATCTCTGAGATGGTGGTTCGAACAGGGTGTCCGTGCTCTCCGAAAACATCCCAGAACGTAACGGGAAAAGCTTCCGCGGTCCAGCTGTTGATCCCCAGCATAGCGAGCCGACTTGCGATCTTCTCAGTCTTACATCCAGCTTGGGAAAGCCCTGCAAGATCACCCTTTACGTCGGCCATAAATACTGGAACACCGCAGCGGCTTAGGCCCTCAGCGACTATGCGCAGGGTAACTGTCTTGCCGGTTCCGGTAGCACCAGCGATCAGTCCATGGCGATTAACCATGCTGAGCAGCAGTTCGGCACTTGTCTGCTCGGATTTTCCGACGAGAATTGATCTACTCATATAACAGTCTCGGTTTCAGTGTTGGGGGTTGCTACAGCGTAACGGTCTCTCTTACGGCGATTTGTCCCCGTTCGTTTCTGAGTAGTCTTGCTGCTTCAACATCGCGATCGTGTTGAAAACATACGAGAGCATTCTGACTGAGCGCTTTTTCTAAAAATAGCTGCTTCTCTGCGAGCAGCGTTTGGGCGCAGAGGTCGTACCCCATATGGTACGCCAAAGGGATGTGGTGGGAGGTTGGAATGAGGTCTGTTCCAAAAAACAGAGATTCTCCGTTGTCGTGTACCTCTATCCACTGCTGCCCAGGTGTATGCCCATCGACTTTGTGGACGGTAATGCCGGGATGAATCTCAGTATCTCCGTCGCAAAGGGCTAGCTTGGCCGCCGCAAGCGGAGCGATGTTTTCTGTCAAATAAGAGGCACGATCTTTTGCTGTCGGGTGCTGGGCGTGTTGCCAGTTCGTCTGCTGGAGGTGGATGGTAGACTGCGGATAAGAAAGTTTGAGCTCGTTTTCTGCGGTAAGGTGTGAGATGCCACCGGCATGGTCAAAGTGAAGGTGGGTCAGGATGACATCAGTCACGTCGGAAGGATTGAATCCCCAGTCTGCTGCCTGGCTATTTCTGATACCGAATATCTGCCGCTGCTTCTCATTCCATTTCTCTCCCATTCCCACATCGATCAGGAAACGGCGTGAGCCATCATGGATGAGTAGAGAGCGGCACACCAGTGGGATGCAATTTTCATGGTCAGCGGTGATTGAGCGACTCCATAAATTTTTGGGAACCGAGCCGAACATGCATCCGCCGTCTAATCGAAAGTGCCCAAAGAGAACCTGCTGAATAATAAAGCGACCGATCTTCATAGGGCTCCTACGTGGTCTCTTTGACGATAGGATTGCGCCACGACGGGGGACGCTTTTCCATAAATGCCTGCATCCCTTCGCAGGCCTCTTCGCTAATGCTCACAAGCGCGCTGCGGTCTGCTAGCTCTGGCAATACCAAGAGGTAGTCGCGCTGGGTAACTTCACCTAGGGCCGCTTTAGCTGCTTGTATCGCGCCCGGACCTCGAGAACAGATCGTGTTGCACAGCTCTCGTGTTCGTGCGGATAGGTCTTTCTTTGGAACCACTTCGCTGATGAGCCCGTAGCTCAGCG
>JBIKWG010000130.1:0-8398 GCA_044356425.1 Bdellovibrionota bacterium
TGGCAGAGTTGGACTAACGATGAGATACGGGAGCTGGTTGATTTTGCATCGTATGTAAAGCACCACCGCACGTACTATAACGGTGCGATGCTTGGCCGGAGCATCGCTATGCTCTTCCAAAAGACATCAACCCGCACGCGAGTGTCATTTGAGGCCGCGTTAACTGAGATGGGTGGTCATGCGATTTATATTGATTGGATGTCATCTAACTTTGAATTGACCGACATTCGGTTCGAAAGCAAGTATCTCTCGCGTAACGTATCGCTGATAATGGCTCGTATGAAGAAGCATGATCAGCTTGTTCAGATTGCCGCTGGTTCTGAGGTCCCCGTAGTGAACGGATGTTGTAACCTATTTCATCCCTGTCAGAGCTTGGCAGATATGCTTACTATCCAGGAAGATGCAGGCAAGACTGAAGGACTGACCCTTTGTTATGTAGGGGTCCACAACAACGTCGTTAATTCACTTGTCGAAGTAACGGCGGCGCTTGGGGTTAACCTGGTTTTAGTGACACCACTTGCCAATGATGGAGCGGTTATTGAGAGCGTCTTGGATCGGGGCAGAAAAGCAGGGACGTTGTCGTGGGAGAAAGACATTCATCATGCGGTTAAGCACGCGGACTACGTCTATACTGACACATGGGTTGATATGGAATTCTTTAATGATCCTGCTTTTGCGGCTGAAAAGCAGCAGAGGCTCGACCTCATGCTTCCCTATCAGCTTAATCACGAGTTGCTGAAGCGTTCAAAAGCCAAAGTTATGCATGATATGCCGATTCACGCCGGATATGAGATATCGGCCGAGCTAGTAGAGGATTCGCGGTCGATTATATTTCAACAAGCCGAGAATCGCCTTGATGCCCAGAAGGCAGCAATTGTTAGGCTATTAGACCGAGGCGTGGCACGCGATTCAAAGTAATAGGACATAGGGCACCCAGGAGGATGTCAAAAGAGAAGAGGTGGTAGCCTACCTAAGAACGATGTGTCGCAGAGTACTCTGATAGTTCGGCACTCGATCGCTCCAGCTGTGCTTCGTCTCAAGTGCGTTGGTAACCAACTTTCGGTACATCTCGATGTTTTCGACTGAGTTCACCGCCCAGCTTGCGGTGTTTGCAAGAGCAGTTGGGCAGTAGTCGTTGAATAGGAACCCAGTGCCACTACCTCGTGATAGGTCAACATTTTCCACTGTAGCGGAGATACCGCCGACGTTTCGTCCGATGACGAGAGTTCCTGCAGCGAGCGACTCTAATTGAGTTATCCCCCCAGGTTCGAATCGGGACGGCATTAGAAAAAACGTACTGGCAAAAATTATGCGTAGCGCTTCGGCATGCGTGACGTAATCGAAATGCGATACAACTCTACCTGGGTACTTATTGCGAAGGTACGTTACAGCGTTTGCAAGGTCGGAGGCGCAGCGATCACCGAGGGTAAGTGGTCCAGCAAAGATCAGCTGAACATGTGGGTGTCGTATAAGTAGCTCTTCAAGTGCAGAGTGTGCGCGTGACGAGACGAATCCAGACATCGTGCTTAAACCTTTCTGCTCAACCATACGACCAACACAGCTAATGAGACACGCAGAGGGGTTAGGTGCTAATCCGTAGCCTTCTTGAATCGTGCTTCTTAGAGCGGCTTTTGCTGTAAGCATTCCCGGCGCCGTTGCGAGAGTTGATGGGCTAGTGTTTGCGATGTGTGCCAGATAGCGAATTATTTCCGGTCGATTGATTCCATTGCTAATGCCGAAAACAGACTCTCGCTTCTTCTCAAGTGCATATTCGAGTCCATCGCCACCACCTCGGCAAACGATCTGCTGCGCATAGGGCTGACTAACCGTGAGCACACCACCGGAGGCGTGGTGAGAAGCTGCCATCGTGAGATTTATGAAGTCAAAGCGATGAGGATCCCGGAACCCGAAGAAATGCTCGGGAGCGAGATTTGTCATCGGCCAGAGGTCTTCGTCGCCGCAATGTGCAGGCAGCCTTCCGTGGTAGTCGGCGCCGCCATTATGAATCATATGAATAGTCTTGCACTCTCTAATCCAGGGCACCGAGCTGTAACGCTCGTCTAGCGCCGCAAATGCTGGCAGGCACGCGGTAGTCCAGTCGTTTGAGATAATTGCAGTTGGGCGGATGCCAAGATGTTTTGTCGAAATGACTTCCAGCGTAGCTCGCGATAGCACGAGCGCTCGTCGAAACTGCTCGTCAACAAACACGGGCTGATAGAGCCGGTCAAAAGCAGAGGCATTCGAGAGCAGAAAAAAGCGAACTGAGCCGAAAGCGGCGACATATACAGCAACCGGAACAGTAGTAGCGGGGCGACGATGGTGCGTTGTTCCAGCGTGATAGGTTGGCCCTAGGTGAACATCAATAGTCGCGACATATTCCGGAATGGCGGTATAGCCGTTGAACGAGATCCCTTTCTCAAGCAGCGTGTGCGCGGCCTGGTGTTTGCTGCCGTTGTGATGCGCATAGAGTGGCGTTATAATTGTTATAGGTATTCCAGCGCGTGCTAGCTCTGGCGGTAATCCAGAAACAACTTGAGCCAGGCCGCCAGCCGCGGCATGGGGGCCTTCTGGTGTTGCGAATACGATCTCACCAAGACCAAAATTATTGCGCTCACCCTGTAGCTCTGGGTGTTGCTGGATGCGCGCAGCAAGGGCCGCATCCTCAGAAAGTTGGCGTAGCAGGTATCCTATGCCAAGAAATGGCGACACTTCTCGGATCGAAGAGATTGTAGTAGAGACGGATCCATTATCGCTTAACGACGCCGAGAGTTTTGAAAGAGCTTGTGACCTCTTCTGCTCTAGCTGTTCAGACAGCTGCTGCACTCGCTCGGCGTCATCGCTATCGATCCAGAACTGAATGTCGTCTTGTCGTAATCGGCCAAGCCACACGCGCTCAGTTGTGCCAGATGCTTGAACAAAGAGGGTGGCGCCGTAATACCCTCGAGTTGAGGTACGAATGGTGTGGTGTAAGCTAACCACGGTTGGCTCTAAGGGTGCAGTGCAGACCTTTGCAACGAGCTCATCACGCCATGATGAGGCTAATTCATTGTAGCTTCCCCAGTGAACAAAGACCTCGACTTCAGTCGCATAAGGAACGGCAGGGATTGTGACCGATGCTTGAATCTGAGCAGTGCTGCCTTCGACAGATGCACTTAGGCGTTCTTGTTGACGCGCACCTTGCATAAGAAGGGCGGTGATATTCTCTGCTTCGACGAGCGGAGGCTCTGCTACTACTAGCGTTTGAGCTTCATCAAGCTCGAGAGTGAGCGAAGGTGCAATCGCGGTGTTTAGCTGAAATGTCAAAGCAGACTGGCTCATCGTTGAGCGGATGGTGCTGACCTCAATATCTCGTTGGAGGATGGTTAGAGATTCGCTTGGTAGCATAGGGACGCTGCCAATGATCTTTTCAAAGAGCTCTCTAAGCTCGTTCGTGTCGTTTTGTTTTGCTTGGATGGCAAGTAGGCGAGAGAGGCTATCATGGGTAGAGGAGCCTGGAGCTACCGTCAGTGCGCGGGGCAGGGTGTGTCGGTCGACCGAGAGAAGAGAGAATCTTCGTGAGGAGATATCAAACTCTATTTCAGCTCGAACGTTATTTCGCCGCGCTGGGGATGCGCGCAATTCTTTGCGAGTCTTGCGCAGGCCCTTAAGCAAAGAGTGATACGCTGGGCCATTGACCAGAATTTGAAATCGGACTGCCTGTAAGTCGGGTGTTGCGGTGCTCACACAACAGTTGATGATTAAACAGGCAGGATCGGTGCATAAATTGCTGAGTATACTGACTTCTTTCTTGGCGGCTCTTGAGCTATGAGAGCGGGGAGGGGGCAGCAGACCTTGCTAGAATTGCTTCAAAGGCTATCATCGCGCGTTGATAGTCTAGAAGAGCATCAACCTGCCTAATCTCAGCATCGGCGGCATTCTGCTCGCGCAGATTTACAAAGATCAGGTTGCTGTCGCCGGCCTGAAAGCGTTCTGCTTCACCATCTGCCAGCTCTTTGGCTGCCTTAACCTCTTGATCGGTGATAGCGATGCGTTGAAAAGCAGCGTCTAGGGCGGTAAGGGCATCCTGCACGTCGACTCGTATTCGCTCTTTCAGAAAAGTCTCTGTAAATGCCAGCTTGCGCTGCTTGGCTTCATACATCTCAATTTTACCTGTCTGCGTTCGGGTCGCGAGCGGAATTTCAAATCGTATTCCAGTTTTGACCTCCGTATCTTCGCGTGCCTGCTCGCCTGATCCGTAATCTTTTGCGGCAAATACCCGAAGGTCAAGGCGTGGTAGGATCTGATTTCGAGCCAGGGTAAGCTCAAGAGTGTTTTGCGCCCTCTGGGCTTTTATGGAGTTAAATTCAGGGCGTGCTGCCAGGGCTTCGCTAATATGCGCTTCAACGGGACCCTGCGGCTGGACAAGCGGTTGGGGAATTCGCTCTGGAGCCGTATACCCTGTGGGGTCTATCGGTTGACCGTCAGTGGCTCGAAAGAAGAGCGATAAGAGGTACTCTGCCCCCTTTACGGCTCGCTCTGCGGTAACCAGTTGCGATTGCCGCTGCAAAACAGCGCGTTGATTATCAATTCTATCGTACTGCGGCAGATCGCCAGTCGCTACGCGCTCTGTTATCTGGGCGTCTCGCTGTTCAGCAACCTTTACGAGGTTCTTGTAAATAAAGACCCGATTTCGGGCGGCCGTCCATTCCCAAAAGGCAGCGGCCGCGGTGCGCGCGAGGTCGATTCGCCTCAGTCCAATAGATGCATTGGCGAGGTTCTGCTCTTGCAGGGCTCTGTTGATGTTGGTGCGTCGGCGATCGATTGGGCCATCACGAAGCACAGGCACTTCTATGCCGGCCATAGCCTCCCCGCCTGTGTTTGTTTCGTAATTGTTGTCGTAGATCGGAAACGATCCGCTGCTTTTGCGGTAGCCGGCGATAGCCTTACTGCCATAGAGATCCTGCAGTGGCTGTTCGACGAAAGCATCGCCGTAAGCTCCGGTGTAGCCACCGGTTGTGTAATCTAGCGCCTCACCCCTAATGGTAGGATCAAAGGCTCCTTTGGATGAGAGCAGTTCCGCGTCTGCGGCTATTCGCTCTTCATACTCTCCCTTCAAACTTGGATGGTAGGCTAGCGTGGATGCTATTACCTGATCGAGCGTTAGCCGTAGGATGTTAGGAGCCTGTTGAGAAGAATTGTTGAGTTGAGGAGCTGCCTCAGCCCAGGAGGTATACGCGCATAAGCCTATCACACCTGCGATTATCAGAAGATTTCTGGTTCGAGTCGTGATTGTTGGCCTACCGAGTTGTTGCTGCACCGTCGCTACCTTGTGTCTTTATTGATGGAGGAAAACCGTTAAATTGCCGCCACATTTCCCAACCAAGATGAACAGTTTCAAGAAGGACCCAGCCAATAACGCGCGTTCCTTGCCGAAGATATCTGCCATCAGGCCACTCTTCTCCCTCTTCTGGAAATACAATAATTCGAAATCTTCCATCAGTGTCAGCGCTTGGGTCAATAATAGCAACTCGTCCGCCGAAGGTGCCGATGGCAACCGAAGGCCAGCCTGCAAATTGCACAGCAGGCCACCCTTCGAATTGAAGCCTAACCTGCCTGCCAACGGTGATAAGGGGCACATCGTTTCCACTTACCATGAGCTCCACTGAGCGATTGGCCGTTTGCGGTACAATCAGCGCCAGATCTGTGCCGGCTTTGACAATGACGCCTCCTTGGGGAGCGAAGATTCTTTGAACAACGCCATCGCGCGGGGCGGTAACTGACTGAGAGGCTTGTCGTGCGATGCGCGTTTCTAGCCGAGCCAGCTCTGCAGACGCAGATGACATCTCGGATAGATATTTAGCGTACTCTAATTCCGCTAATTCAGCAGCTCTTTGAGAGCTTAACCCCTTGTGAAACAGAGAACGCTGTCTCGTAACGTTTTTCTTCGAGGTCTCAAGCGCTTGTTGAGCGGCATCAACCTTTCCTTGAGCAGCTTCACGCTCTCGTTCGAGTCTCGACATTATATCAGGATCAATGTCTGCGATATCAACGATTGCCTGACCGCGGCGAACGTAGGTGCCCTCAACCACATGCCACTCACGTATCAGGCCATCAACAGGAGCAGTCAGCGTTTGCTGTCGCTCATTCGGCGAGTAGGCGATGACGCGACCCATGCCCTGCACGTTTTGAACCCAGGGAAGGATGGCAAGACTGATTACAAGCAGCACAAAGCCGATAGAAATAAATAATGCCGCAAGTCTTAGGCTGCGGTGAGACCGCACCTCCAAAGGTGAGGTAACGGGCGAGCGCGAAACTGCGATAATCTCATCGATAGTAGAATATCGAACGTCGTCAAATTCGTAGAGGAATGGATCGTTTTTATTGTCCATTACGCACGTCCTCCTGGTGTTGTGCTAGGGGATGATGGGCTATGAATAGGCGAAAGGCTACCATCTTTGAGTTGGTGTGCAGTTTGAAAATAACGCAGGATCTCTTTCTCATGCGTCAAAACAAGCAGTGTCCACGGTGAATCAGTTCTGAGTAGTGATGACATAACTGTGGCTAAAGAGCCTTCATCAACTCCATCTAGTGCCCCATCTATAATCAGGAGCCGAGGACGAGTGAGCACAGCACGTGCAATCATGAGCTGTAACACTTGACCGCGTGAGATCGGACCCCAGTTGCCCTTGAGCATGGTCCTTAAACCCTCTGGTAAAAGGCGAATCTCATCGTAGGCTCCTACGAGCTTCAGGGCTTCACGGATCTGTATCGCCGAAATGTTGGGATCTCCCAGCGTTAGGTTCTCTTCAATAGTACCGTGGAAGATGTCAGCTGTACGGACGAGAGCCACTTCACTTCGCAGTTCAAGTGGATGAATGTCTTTAACGTCATGCTCATCGACTTCGATGCCCCCAGAAGTAAAGTCAACCAATCGGTAGATGCAATCCGCCAAGCTGCTCTTTCCAGATCCATTCTCTCCCCAAATTGCAGTGCTTTCACCGCGTTTAAGTTCAAGTGAGCAGCCAGAAAGGGTCGGGTGGGTGCGGGTTTTAAAGTGCAGTGTCAGGTCAGAGATGCGGAGATATGCGGGTTCTCTTCCAGGAGAGAAAAATGAGCCCGAGAGGTGTTCGTATGGAAGATCGAGTAGCGAGTCGAGTTTAGCCGTTGAGGCGCACAGATCGTAGAATTTATCTAAATATCGTCCAAACTTTGCTATTCCAGAGAGGACAAGACCCAAAACAAGTTCAGCCGCAACTAGCTGCCCAAGTGTGAGTTCGCCCTTCATGACGAGCCAACCACCGAGCCCTAATAGCAGTGTGCTCGCAACGACCTGAAGAATAACAGAGCCGATAACTTGCCGAAGTAGAATGCGGAAGTGTCGAGCGCGTAGCATCAGATAAGAATTAACGAGGTCATCTGCGCGCTCAACAGCAAAGGCATCTCCGCGGGCCGATTTAAAAAGCACTGGCAGTCGAGCAAGATCCTGAAGCCAGGTCATTACGTTGTACTTTGCATCTGAAGTTGCGATCGCCGTACGAATAGCTCCAAACCCTAGTGGGAGGGTTATGAGTACTACGCAGAAGAATAAGATCATCGCAAATGCGAGAAAAAATGGATGGTAGAAAGCAACTAGTATCATTCCGGTAGCGACTTGAAAGAAGAGCGCCACGCCATCGAGAAGTAGTGCAGCTAAAACTTTTTGGGCAGAAAATACCTCCATAAATCGCAACACGTACTCTGGCCCATACTTCTGCTGAAAATTTGTTGATGAGACGTGCGGAAGTCGCTGAGCCAACATAAGCGAAAAGCGGACAACGAATCTTCTCTGCAAAAGTTCAACGACCCACAGCTGAAGGACGCGCAAGATGCCCGAAAAAAGTAGCACCCCACCGACGAGTGCAGTCAAAACAACTAGCGGCTGAATAACCGCACCAAAAGTTACGCTGTTAACCAGTGCCTGTACGCCGATCGGAGTAGCTAGTGAGCATATGCCTACGCCTAGGGCGTAGGTAAGGACAACGAATACGTCCTTACCCTCGCCCCTCATGAGGCTAAAAATTCGTAGGGCAATTTGAGTTTCGCGGTGTTGTCGCGCCATTTCTACTCACTGAGTAAAGCTACAGCTATAGGCAGCTATGTTAGAGTGACGAACTACAATATCCATTTCATCCCCGCTGGTTGTCATCCGCTGGGATACCCTTTGTAGAAGTTTTTAATTGCCGCTGCTAGAGCAGCTTAAAAATTATCCACAGCAACGCCATCCTATTAGCCGTTGCCCCCGATATAAGACACTTTAACCACAGATAAATATTCAAATAAACGGACCAACATGGACGACAATGCGGACTATAGCCATCAAATGTATGGGCAAGGAGCTCACAACTCGCCTATTTATACCGCCGTTATGTTTTTAGCGTTG
>JBIKWG010000131.1:0-8348 GCA_044356425.1 Bdellovibrionota bacterium
CTACAAGGCTAACCGAGCTGAATGCCCGCCGGAACTGGTTGAACAGATGCCCTATTTTCGCGAGCTTTCTCGCGCCATAGGCCTTCCGGTTCTTGAGCGCCCTGGCTATGAGGCTGACGACATCATCGCGACGCTCACTGACGAACTAACCAGGCAGGGGAAGCCCGTTGTTATCGTCTCAGGTGACAAAGACCTCATGCAGCTTGTTTCTGACAACGTCACCATCTGGGATACGATGAAAGACGCCCGCTACGGAATCTCAGGGGTGATTGAGAAGTTTGGAGTGGCCCCAGATAAGGTCGTAGAGATCCTTGCTCTTACCGGGGACACCTCAGATAATGTTCCCGGAGTTACCGGAGTAGGACCGAAGACGGCCACTCAACTCATTCAGAAATACGGCACGATCAACGAAATCCTCACACACCTCGAAGAGATTCGGTCTAACAAAGAGATCCGCAACCGAGAAAAGATCGTTGAAACTATAAAGCAGAGCACCGAACAGCTAACACTGTCACGCAAGCTCGTTGAAGTAGATCGCAAAGTGCCACTCTCAGCTATCTCTGACGAAGAACTCAACCTCGATCACCTGCTAGAACGCAAGGAGGTCGACGCTCACCACCTGGCAGAGCTTTTTGAGAAGTTCGAATTTACCTCGCTCTTCAAAGAGTTCTCGCAGATCTTGGCTACCACCAAAAGGAGTGCACAGGATCTTGATTACAACTATCAGACCATCCTGGCGCCTCAATTCACTGAGTGGTGCGACCTTTTCTCAAAACAACGCGAGTTTTCGTTTGATATTGAGACGACCTCGCTCAACATCCATGAGGCCGCAATCGTTGGAATCTCATTTTGCTGGAGCAATAGAGAGGCCTACTACATTCCGATAGGTCACAAAAGCTGCACCCAACAGGTATCGTGGGAAACATTTAAGCAGGCAGTAACAGGCCACTTTGCAGACCCACTCGTATTAAAGAGTGGTCAGAATAGTAAATACGACATCAGCATCCTTGAGCTTCATGGAGTCGCTGTCGAAGGAGTGTCCTTTGACTCAATGGTAGCCGCCTACCTTCTTAATCCAGACAGTCGAAGCTTCAATCTGACGGCATTAGCAAACGACTTCTTAATGCTTCCTGTGATTGAGTTCGATGAAGTCACTGCCGGAGGCGCGGACTTCTCTGAAACTGAGGTAAGCGCTGCAACTCGTTATGCATGTCAGGATGCTCACTATGCCTGGCTTCTCAAAGAGCAGCTCTCGGCTAAAATTGAAGAGAACGGCCTCACCAAAGTGCTATCGGAGCTCGAGGTTCCTCTCATCCCTGTATTGGCGCGCATGGAGAGGATTGGCATCAAGGTCGATGCACAGCTGCTAGCGCAGATGTCCGAAGAGTTTGCTGTGCAGCTTGCCGAGCTTGAAAAGCAGATTTACAACATGGCTGGCTGTCAGTTTAATATTAACTCGCCAAAGCAGCTCTCTGAAGTTCTCTTTAACAAGCTTGCGATCTCGACCAAAGGCGTTAAAAAGACCAAGACGGGGCTTTCAACTGACTCCTCTGTGCTTGAGAAGCTATCAGAGGTCCATCCGCTTCCGCGCCTGCTGCTTGAATATCGTTCCCTGCACAAATTAAAATCTACCTATACTGACGCTCTAGCGAATCAGATATCTAAAGTGACGGGCCGCGTACATACTCGGCTCAACCAAACAGTGACGAGCACTGGCCGGCTCTCAAGCTCTGATCCAAATCTGCAGAACATCCCCGTGCAGAGCGCTGAAGGCGGTCGCATTCGCTCAGCATTTATCCCTGAACCGGGCAGATTCTTCATCGCCGCAGACTACTCTCAGATCGAGCTGCGGCTGCTTGCTCATCTGAGCGGCGATGAAAATCTCATTCGAGCATTCAATGAAGGATCAGATATCCACGCCAATACTGCTCGAGAGATTATGGGGCTTAGTGCTCACGAAGACGTTCCTGACGCAATGCGTCGGATCGGAAAAACTATCAACTTCGGCATAGTATATGGGATGGGAGCATTCAGATTAGGGCGTGAGCTCGGCATCCCAGTGCATCAAGCGAGCAACTATATTACAAACTACTTCGCGCGCTATCCAAATGTAAAAGAGTACTTCGCAGCACTCGAAGATGCTGCGATGTCACAAGGCGAAGTGCAGACGATCTTTGGGCGTAAACGCGTAATCAGCTCTATCGATACCAGCGGACGCGATCAAGGCTTCGCTATGCGCGCTGCTATAAACGCTCCACTGCAAGGCTCTGCTGCCGATATCATCAAGATAGCGATGATAAATGTGGATCGAATGCTGCGATCATATTCCACTCCTGCGAATCTTATCCTGCAAATTCACGATGAGCTGCTGATTGAAGCTCAAGATCTCGGCGCAGCAGCAAATCAGAGGCTACTCGACGAGGTTAAGAGCACTATGGAGCAGGTAATGACCCTTAAAGTGCCCCTAAAGGTAGATGTTGGTTCTGGACGTAGTTGGCAAGAAGCACAGTCCTAGCTCTACTAAGCCCAGTGATTGAATTTAAAAAAATCTCTCGCGCCGGGTTCATTTCAAGCGCCCAAGGAGCGCTAGATCAACCCCCTGCTTCACCCGTGCACATCGTTGAGCAAACTAGTTTTCTAATGCTGTAGCCTAGAGTAAGCTGTCGGCCAGACTCTGCTGATAACTCCCTTTATGAACACCGCAAAACAGGCCCTCGCAGCGGCAAAATCTGATATCGAACTGGTCCAGCTCACTCGCGCTGGCGACCGTGAGGCCTATCGTAGCCTGGTTGAGCGCTATCAGGGTCGCCTGCTTAACGTTGCCCTGGAGATCGTTAAAAATCGTGAGGACGCTGAGGATGTCGTGCAAGAAACCTTTGTTAAGGCCTACTTATCACTAGGTAATTTCAAAGGAGATGCTTCGTTTTACACGTGGGTCTATCGCATCTGCACCAATATGGCCATCGACATACGGCGCAAAGTTGCACGCCGTGGCGGAACTCATATTGAATACAAAGAGAGCAACGCCGTCCAACGCTCATCGGCCGGCGACTCTTCAGAAATAGCAGGTGCAGTCACTGCACCACAGCACCTGCAAAACGTAGAAGGTCCGCACGATGCGCTTGTTCGTAAAGAGGCCGGCAAAAAGCTGCACGACGTATTGAGCGATATGTCGCCCGAACACCGAGAGATCATTGTGCTGCGGGAAATTGACGGCCTCGATTATGAGGAGATTGCTGACGCGCTAGGAGTGCCAAAAGGAACAGTAATGAGCAGACTCTTTTACGCGCGCAAAGCACTGCAAAAGTCGTTGCGAGATTTTGCTCCAACGATAGGCAGTCAGAAATACAAGAATGAAGCTTCATAGTTTTGTTTTGAGCACGGCAAAGAGCATGTAGAGCGAAGAGCATGTATAGCAAAGAGGGTATGATGCAGAGTGGCGATAGCGCAAAACAGTTAACAGAGCGGCAAGAGCTTCTTCTCTCTCGCTATTATGACGGCGAGGTTTCGATCATCGATAGGCTGCGCGCTAAGAGACTGCTACGCACCAACCCTGCCGCGCCAGCTTTTCTTGCTAGCCTGCAATCAATCGCAAACTATACAAAGTCAGCTACACCCACATCAGATACCGCGTGCGATCTCTGGCATCGCATCTCGGCCCGAATTGAAAGCGAAGAGCGGGCAGCTATATACCTTGGAGAGCGTGCAGCGTTACCCGTAACTGCACGAGAAGGCCTAGTCGCCTCGCTGCTTTCGTCGCATATCATGCTTGGTGGGGTCTCTGGTGCGGCCGTGGCCGCCGTACTTCTGCTTTCACTTACGCCATCTTCGTCGAGCAAAAATGTGACGATTATACCAACAGCTCCGTCAGCGTTGGTCAACGCCAACAGTGGCTTTCGCCCTGTGGGGCTAGAAGGCGCGGTGTCGGGAACAGCCCGTGCAAATCGACCGCTAACACCGATGGAGCTAGACTGGATGAGAGGCGATGGCCCTCTTCGTATCATCCAAACCCCACAATCATCTTCAGCGATTATTTGGGTCAACCGCAAAAAGCGCGCTCAAGCGGTGACCTCACCTGCCCCGTCTCCGATAGGCCGCACAACACAAACAAAGGGAGTTGAGGCAAACCTTCAACATCAGTCCGAATAGAGCGCAATGATATATTGAGTTTAGGGGTATTGAGGTTACGTGTGATCCGAAAGAAATCTTTTAAATGTTCCTTGATTGCTCTGTTGTGTAGCTGTTCACTCGGCTCACTGCAGGTCTCGGCTGAGTCAAAAGATGCAGACAAATGCAGCAGCGCAGCATCTGGAGTCGTTACGGTAGTTGTTCGAGCAATTCAAGCGAGTAGTCCCGCAATCGATAGCGCGACACCATCCCACCTTATCATAGAAGACGCCCTGGCGGATTTGCAGCCGAAGCTTGCGCAGCTTCCCTTTCGAGCATTTAAGCTTATTTCTGAGAAACAAGAGAAGTTAGAGGTCAAACGTCAAGAAACTGTGGCACTGCCGAACGGCCAGACGCTTGAACTTCGTCCGATGTTTGCCACCGATCAAAGAGTAGGATTATGGCTGAATTGGCTAGACAGTGATGGTTCAGAGATTCTTAACACACGCTTACACTTTGATAGCGAAGACTCGCTCGTAACGGGCACGGACTCTGAGCAGAACGAAGGACTACTACTTGCAATCAAAGCCGTTGCCGTTTCCCCAACGGCTGGCAATTAGTGCCGCTTTTCCGACTCTAGTGGGCCTTGGGTGTCATAGTTTCGTCGAGCGCCCAACGCAGGGGCTTTAACTAACTAGCTGAAACACCTCAATAAGCTATTTTTTTCTCAAGAAATGCTTTGAACTTGTCGATGTCTCTCTTTGGAACGATTTGTGCCTCTCAAATAGCAGGGCAAAGCGTATTTCAGGAGACACCTCATGCGCAAATTCGAAAAAGATCTCGTTGACCTAAGCGAACAAGAGCTGGCCTTTGAGATGATCGAAATTACCTGTGACGAGATGGACTCACTCTCGCGCGCATTCGAAATGATAAACGACCTTTGCAAAGAGCTTACAGAAGAATTGGCAGAGCATCCTGAGATGCCAGCAGAGAACGAAATCAACTAAGAGAACAAAGAGCCCGTCTTCGTCCGATGATGAGCAGCGACTGAAAGTAGAGCGACAGACCTGCGTGGACCTTGTTATACGGCTTGCAACCCGCCTTCGGAGGGCTGCTTACGTTGATAATCAACATATATCTGGCGACACTCTGCGGTAGAGACCTGCGAGAAATCATCATACCATTCACCAACACTTGAGAAGCGAGCAGAAGCTATTCTGTGAAGGCACTCGACCCGATCTCCCTGCTCTTCAAGCTCATCACAGGTATCCTTAGGCGCTACTGGAACGGCGACAACAACCTTAAGCGGCTCGAACATCTTTACAGCCCGAATCGCTGCGCGCATTGACGCCCCCGTCGCTAGCCCGTCGTCGACCAAGATTACCACGCGACCATGAAGATTTACATGGAACCCGTGATGCCCGCGAATCTCTCGCTCACGACGTTCCACCTCAGATCGCTCGCGCTCTATTGCCTCCTTAAAATCGCCCTCAAGTAGGACGTATCGCCGAAGTATATCGTGGTTCCACACGACGACACCGCCCGTGGCTATGGCCCCACACGCAAGCTCAGGATTGTTAGGAGCTCCAATTTTGCGAACAACCACTATATCGAGCGGGGCATGCAGGACTTCTGCAACCGCTGCCGCAACTGGCACCCCTCCACGCGGCAATCCCAGCACAACCAAATTGCCGTGATAATTGAGGGCTGCTAAGGCTTTGCCCAACTTTTTGCCTGCCTCTGCGCGCGATGAAAATGAAATAAACATTACTTCTACCTAACACCGCGAGTGAAGATAGAACTATGACTAGAAGCAGGTGCGCTAACTCTATGACAACAGATCAAGTCGCAGATAATCGGCCGCGGGATCTACTGCTGAAATAGCCAGCGTTACTCGACTGCCGAGCTTCAATCCTTTAGGGCCACGGATAAACGTGCTGATGTATACCTCATCCAGCTCCACGAGCGGCGACTTCAGATCCAATCGCACAATAGTGCCTTCGATGGGTTTCTTCTTCGGCCGCTGTTCGAGATATCTTAGCAACCAGTAGCGCCGCGTTTCACGGCTCGCTACCTGTGCTGCTTGGAGACATGTTTCAACTTCTGCTACGATCGACTCAAACTCTTGCTGTGAAATCCACGGCTCACCACTCTTTAGATACGAAATAAATTGACGTTGATGGCACAGGTCAAGATAGCGACGGATCGGCGAGGTAGCTTGAATGTATGCATTCAACCCAAGACCAGAATGAAACTTCGCCTCAAACCCCACCGTTGATTTCTTAAGCTTTACTCGAACAGAGAAATCTTTGGCCGGCCCTTCAGGTGCGACACTATCCCGCGTAGCGCTAGCTTCTACATCATCTGGACGCTCCTGACCGCGGAAAAGAGTCGGGATCGCATGCTGCACGGCAAAGTCTGCCATAACAGAGTTGCCGAGAACCATCATCTCGGCAACAAGAGAGCGCGCCGGACTGTCTTCATCAATCTCAAGCAGTCGAATCGTTCCGTCCTGCTCAAGAAAGGGCACAGCCTCACGCCTGTGAACGCGATTTGCCCCCTGCTCGATTCGGCGTGATTCACAGGCTGAGGCGATTTCATGCAAGACAAGCAAGGTTGGCTCACCCTCGTCGAGCAAACGATCGACATCGTCATATGAATAACGTTCAGACACCTTGATAAAAGTTGGAACAACCTCTGTGCGCTCTACTTCAAAGTCTGGGGTAAGCGATACAATCGCCGACAAGCACGGACGCACGGCTCCCTGCTTCAAACTGAGCCCCTCTTCTGATAGCAGCTCGGGCAACATATTCACCGTTTGGTCAGCGCAGTAGAGTGAGGTTGCTCGACGGCGCGCCGAAGCATCTAGAGCTGTCCCAGGGTGCACAGCAAAAGACACGTCGGTGATGTGGATGCCAAGCTCCCAACCAGAGACGGTCTGCTCAAGCGAAAGAGCGTCATCCATATCTCTCGTCGAAGCGTCGTCAATCGTAAAGCTACGCTTTCGCGTAAAATCCCGTCGGAATGAGCGCTCTTGGGCTGAATAGCCTTCGAGGACATCTACTTTTGAAATCTCCACTGCTTCATCCAATGCCTCTGCTGGGTGGGCGACTGGGATATCGTTTCGGATAAACGATAGATTCGTATCGTGGTGAAAATGTCCGATCAGCATGAGCGCGTTGAACGCCTGCTTCTCCATCGGCATGTTCTCTGGCAGCCTGAGTCGATCAACGCACAACAGCATCAACTCTTTGGCTTCCTTGTGCCGCGCTGGCTCTGAGATTTGAACCCCTGCGGCGATCTCAACCATAAGCTCGATATTGTCGGCTACATGCGGCGGAAATGGAATGGAGTGGTCCTTCAAACGCTGATCCAGAAATGCAATCGTCGCTTCGCGCTGTGCGCTCTTACGACGCTTCGCTTCTTCAGCCTTCCGTAGCTCTTCAACTGTTTCTAACGAACGCGGCTCGAAGCCGTCCTTATCGCGCTTAAAGTGAATCTTCTCTCGTATCAGCGCTACACGCAGCCCCGCATGCTTCTCAGCTGTATCACTTCCAAAGTAACTAACGCACAGTTCTGAGGCTGAATAGAGCTTTATCTCTTCGTGTACAAATGACCAGAGCTCTGAGACATTCAAGTCGTCGGCTTCGGCAGCTATGGCCTTAGTTTTTTCCCGCAAAAACTCCTGACGTGCAGCTGATGACGAAAAATACGGCACTGCCGCCGCCGGCAAGAGATACAAGCGCGGCTTTACAAGCTCTATCTCACGACCTCGATCATTAACAATGAGGTATTTCTCTTTCTTCATTCCGACGACGAGCCCTACATGCACCTCCCCTTCGTCATCAAACTGAATGAGTCTGTTAAGTGCCGGATCAGCACTCGAAGGAGCCTTTGAAGACGTGGTTTTGGGCGAGCCTTTTGGAAGAATAGTCATGCTTTCCTGACTCTGCGCGAGCTAGTAAATAAAGTCAAACGACAGCGACTTTTTCCCCAGACTCCAACGCCGCAGATAGCGCGCCGAGGCAGGGCGCGCTACGCCACCAACGCTTGCCGTAGCTGCGTATTAAACGCATCAGCGTTTATCTGAATTAACTGAATGAAGCCACCTTCATCCTCAGCTTTACCCTCAAGCAAGCCTCGAGACACATTTACGAAACCACCAGCCCTGACACCATCACGAACCCCAAAACCTGCGACTGAATCGGCGGCTGCTGCCCCTTGAGCGCCGAGGCCCGGGA
>JBIKWG010000007.1:0-30288 GCA_044356425.1 Bdellovibrionota bacterium
CCGAGGATTTTGAGGCGCGACTATTTTCGCAGGATACTCCGGCTTTGATCGTATTTACTGCTGACGATCCGATTGAATCACGAGGAATAGCATTTACTGAGCAGGCGCTGCTAAAAGCAGCGTACATCCAGGCGCAGCTCTATCCGGTGCAAGAAGATGGGACACCGCAACGTGTATGGTTTTTAATGCACGATAAGACGGTTGTACGACTCGTCCACTCGCTTATTATGCCACTTGTTCATCCAGTAACGATAGCAGAGTACGCTCATACAGCAACGTGGGAGATGTATGCTGATTTTGTGAGGACTATAAAAGTGTCGGTCGTTGTAGCAGATGACGGGCACTTAAGTGTATGTGCACCGGTTGCGCCTTCGCCGCATTTTCAGATACTGCATGTGTCGCATAGCCCCATCCCAAAAGAGCGTGCGCAGCGGTATTGTCGCAGCATAGTTCCGGCATATGGTCGCGCAGAGCTGGGAGGCATTGTATGTGTTGGAAAGAAGCAACACCTCCATTTTTGTGACAAGGGCAGCGCACTTGGCCTTGAACTGCTTTCTTGTGGAAATCCATTGCCGGGCGTGCAGCTCAATGTTGTCGATCAGCAGGGACGAACTATTTCAAATCGAAAGCTCGGGGAGGTGGTGGTTACTTCACCGCAGTCGATGGCTTCCTATCAAGGTTCGCGCACTGGTGAAGTTTTTATGGGGCCTAATAATGCTGTTCATACCGGAGACACTGGGTACTGGTCTTTTGATGAGGCAGGCGCGCCTCATCTCGTAATAACGAGTGGCAATTCAGTAGTAATCGAGCGGGCTGGGACGCCGGTACATGTGGCGGAAGTTGAAGCATCGCTGTATACCATACCAGGCATCACCGGTGCCCGCGTGGTTGCGTTTCCTCATCGAACCTATGGTCGTGAGGTGGCAGCTTTTATTGTTGCCAAGGATGATGTTGAGATCAATCGCGAGATCATATGGCAGCGTTTGCTTCGGAAGTTTTCATGGTCTCACCTGCCGAAAGTTATCTTTTTTGGAAAAGAGAGTGCGCGATTGCCGCTGCCATCATACGCATCTCTGCTTGAAACCTTGGAAGCTTTTGAGTCAACAGAGTTTCCTGAAGGAATGCGGGCGTGATATCATAGCGTGCCATGAGTAAAGCATTTATCCGCGAAGACGATTCAGAGAGAGTCAGCCCCGAGCTGGAGAATGAGTCAGCGCTTCCTAGTGGCAAGAATTACATGACGCCGGCTGGCGCAGAGCGCATGCGCAAGGAGCTCAAGAAGCTTCGTTATGAAGAGCGCCCAGAAGTAACTAAGATTGTTACATGGGCAGCTGGCAACGGAGATCGGTCGGAAAACGGCGACTACCTCTATGGTAAGAAGCGGCTGCGTGAAATCGATAAGCGAATGCGGTTTCTGGCGAAGCGATTAGAGTCTGCCGTTATCGTAGATCCTCTAACCATAACAGTCTCTTATGTCCAATTTGGAGCGACTGTTGAGCTGCGCTTTGAAGATGATAGTGAGAAAACGTATTCGATCGTAGGAATTGATGAGATTGACGTAGCGCGGGGAAGAATTAGTTGGCAATCGCCACTTGCTCGCGCTCTAATGAAAGCAGCCGAGGGAGATATCGTTACCTTTCACTCACCAAAGGGTGTGACGGAGGTCGAGGTCATCGCTGTCCGGTATGTTGAGTTAGAATAGACTGTTGCTGGGTCTGGCGAAGTTAAGAGATTTTTGTCGCTTCTGCTGAGTATACCGTCGAGCATACCCGAGTCGTTCTATCCGAGCCAGCTGACTTACAGTTTGTAAACTTGTACTGAAGTGTAACTGTTGCCTTATCAGAGCCTTTTTCAATAAATCCGACTGATGCAGTTGATTTCTCGCAGGTAAAGGAACCCAGAGAGCCGTAGTCTCCAAAGCGCGGCGCCTGTGTGAGGAAGCTGTTTGTTTCTCCTGATCCTTGACCCCCGGTAGCAACACTCCCATCGAATGCTTCAACGGTGTAGATATCGTTTTCATCGATGCTTACTGTCAGCGGAAAAAGCGGGTTTATCTCTGTTTTAAGCTGAAAGGGGCAGTTGTTGGTGAGCGGGGTAAAAGAACCGGTCCATGTGCCACCAAAATAGGTTTCTGTACCACCACAGCTTGTAAGCGCACAGATTGTGACAAATATCAGGAGGTATCTCTTCATGGTGGGGCTTCCTTTGTATTGAGCTTCGGATGTCATACATCAACGTGCGTTGATGTAGCTTCAGAGCAGCTGCCATGCTCCACCTCCGCAAGTTATTGGCGGGGGGAACTTAGGTGGTTATATCGCATAGAGCAAGAGAGGCAATCCCTAGAGCACATGGGGCATCGCAAGGCGATTATCACCCTAAGGCGTGGCGTCTCAGTTTAGGTAGCTCTCCCTGTGGTGTTTCTAAAAGTCCGGCGACCACACAGGGAGGTGCGTAGTCGCCGGTTCGGCTGGGTAATCGGCTAGGCAGCAACGGCCGCAGCAGCAGATGTATCGTCATCGGCAATATCTTCAATAACAGCTTTATTGCCAGTGAAATCTTCGTAGTAGCGCTGGAGCTTTTTACGAAGCATGATACGCGAGCGGTGGAGGCGGGACTTTACGGCTGGGATCGAAAGATTCAAAATCTCGCCTGTCTCTTGATTTGATAATCCATCAACATCTCGTAACACAAATACTGCGCGATATTGGTCAGGTAGTCGGTCAATAGCGCGCTGGAGCACCTCTTGCAGCTCGCGATTAACGGCGAGGCTGTGTGAGTGCTGTCCTGCTAGTACATCTCTCTCGATGCAGTACTGCTTAACAGCAGGGGCTAGGTCTTCAAGGGAAACGGTTTGAGTCTGCTTACGCTTGCGCAGCTTCATGAACGCTGCATTTACTACGATACGGTAGAGCCAGCTTGAAAAAGCCGATTGACCACGAAAGCCGTCAATCTTGCGGTAGACAGTGGTGAATACATCCTGCATTACCTCTTCTGCATCTTCTTGATTGCGGGTGAATCGAAGAGCGAGATTCATAACCTTGCTTTCGTATCGAGATATAATCTCTTCGAATGCTGAAACGTCTCCGGCTTTGAACTCATCAACCAATCCTACATCTGAAATCTTTCTGTCTTTCACAATTCCTCCCTACGTATTTTCAACAAGTGTGGATGTGTTTGTCACAACCAACGAGGAAAGGTTTTCGCACATCGATCAGTGCGAGTTGTCACAAGCTCCTGAAAAGGTTGTAAAAGGTTTGTCCCAGTTTCGAAAAGAAACGACGAAAAAAGAGCTAAGTAGCTGAATATAGGTGTTGTTCGGCAAAGTTCGTTAGAAATAAATGTGAACCAATAAATCAGGATTCAAAAAACAACGAGCTTGCACTCCACATGAGCGGCCATTTTCGATGCAGTTTCTTTATGCATGGCCGAGAGACTCGCATGGCGTGAACCTTAAGATATCGCCACATACGCAGGCAGCTTAGAGGAATATCATAGCTGCATGACTCGGGCTGGCTGAGCAGCTAGTTTTAAGAAGCATCTTCCCGTTTGGTACACGTGATGCTTTGAAGCTAAAGCATTAGAGCGCAGAGTTTTTTAATCCGCTGACATAGTTCGTTTATGGCGGAGATTTTCTTAGCGAGGCGAAGGCTTCGCGGTTGAAGGGGCGCGTAAAATGCTTAGCTACCCCAAATCAAAAAGCATAATCTCAGAGCTGCCACTGCCGGTGACAGATAGTGAGAGTTCGTCACTTACAGCAGCGCCATCGCCTCGGCTGAGTTGAATTGCGTTGAGGGTGATATTGTCACCTTTTAAGAGCTGAATCCAGGCGTATCGTTTCGGGGCTAGCTCTAGAGTTATCTTTTGGTTCCCTTCAAGAATGGCGAGGTAGATGCGCACGTCTTGCTGGATAAAGAGGGAACCGTCAGCGCCATCAGGAGATGCAACAAGCTGAAAGCGATTGATGCGCTGATCTCGGAGAAAAGCTCGCTGCTCGTAGCTAGGCCTTAAGCCACGCCTCTCGGGGATAAGCCAGATCTGATAAAGGTGAACAGGAGCTGAGAAAGAAGGGTTTCGCTCGCTGTGATTTATCCCTGTGCCGGCTGACATACGTTGGAACTCACCTGCTCGAAGCACTTCTCGGTTTCCCATAGAGTCACGATGCTCAAGCTCCCCCTCGAGAATGTAGGTGACTATCTCCATATTGTCGTGCGGATGAGTGTCAAAGCCGTGTGAGGCAGCCACCACGTCTTCATTCATCACACGCAGCGCTCGAAAATGCATGTGCTTAGGGTCGTAGTAATCGGCAAAAGAAAATGTATGGTAGCTATCAAGCCAGCCGTGATTGGCGTGACCGCGTTCGTGGGATGGTCGGTGAATAATCATAGTAGGGTACCCCAAAAACTATTAGTGCATTGGCAGATATAGCGATACAGCGAGTGGGATGCTAGTGATGTTTATAAAACTAGTCTCAGCTTTGCGATTCAAGGGAAAGGTGGCGCATGAGCAAGAGATTTTCCTCAGACGGTTCGCTGTGCTTTTCTTCAGCAGTTTCCTTATGTCACAGAGTGACGGTGCCGCTGAAGGGTTGTCAGGTTTGCGATAGCTAATAGTTATCGGCCAAAGTAGATCTCTTTTAACGTCTCGTCCGACCGCACCCTCTCGGGTGTATCATCAAGAGCTATTTTGCCGTCATTAAGCACGATAATTCGGCTACAAAATTTTTGAATAAAGCTAATGTCGTGCTCAATAATTAGCACAGTCTTACCCATCTCCTGTAGTCGTTTGATGATCGCCGCAACATCTTCCTTCATGCGAGGAGATACGCCAGCGGTAGGCTCATCGAGTAGAAAAAGCTCAGAACCAACAGCAAGGGCTCTAATAATTTCGAGCAGTCGCATCTGTCCTCCTGAAAGGGAGCTGGCTTTCGCTGAGGCTTTAGAAGCAAGCTGTATCTGCTCAAGAAGCGCAAGGGCTTCGTGGCGCATCGATCTGATTTTAGGTGACCACGGAAATAGAGCCAGTGGAGCGCCTTTTCGAGATTCAAGTGCTAACAATATATTGTCAATGAGAGTCATCTCGCGAAAGATGCCGAAGTTTTGAAATACGCGCCCGAGGCCTTTGCGGGCTCGTAAGTGTGGCGGCATAGATTCAATTCGTTCAGAGCGAAACGTTATCGACCCATTATCACACGCAGTAAATCCTGATATGCAGTTGAAGAGCGTAGTTTTACCGCTTCCGTTGGGGCCGATAATTCCCACTGTTTCGTTGTTTGTAATGGAACATGAGATGCCGTTAAGCACAGGGGATCCACCGAACGATACGCAGAGATCAGATATATTTAGCATAGCTACACCTGTCGTTGTTGAGGAAAGAGCGAGTCACGCTTGATCCATACGATTGTAAAGAGAATGGCAGCATAGAGTAGCTGCCGTGCGGGTCCGAGCTGGGCCGGGGGAATCTCGATAAAGCGCAGCAGCTCTGGGATGAGTAGCAAGGAGATTGAAGCGCCGATAACTCCGAAAAACGACCCGGGCTGCCCGACGATTACCACAGTCAGGATAAACACCATCTCCGATAGTGAGAAGCTTGAAGGGTCGATGTAGTTCATATAGTAAGCGAAGAAGCTGCCGGCTAGCCCAGCAGCAGACGAGGAGAATACAAACGCTAGTGTTCTTATCTTTCGTGTGTCATTACCAAGACTTGCTGCTGCATGTTCGTATTCAGCCAGTGCTCGCAGTGTGCGACCAAACGGGCCGCGCTGAAGAATATAGAAAAAGACGTTTGCCAAGGCCGCAAAAAAGGCAATTAGGAGTAAGAAGTTAACGTTTTGATAAAAGTCTATACCAAATAGCTCTGGTCGTGGGATGCCAGGAATTCCTAGGACCCCTCGAGTAACGCTCTTCCAGTTAATTAGAATCGCTGCTACAACCGAGCTAAATGCAAGGGTGCCAATTGCGAAGTAATCGGTCGAGAGTCTTAGAGCGATTACTCCCAGTGCGAGTGCGAAGAGTCCGGTTATCAACATACTAACCAAGATACAGATCCAAAACGAGAACTCTCCGTCAGTTGATAAGAGGGCTGTTGCATAGGCGCCAAGAGCATACGAGGCCACGTGCGCGAGGTTAAAGAGTCGACCAAGCCCGAAAGTAAGGTTGAGGCTCTGCGCTAGAATCGAGTAGAGAGCCATTAAAATAGCGAGGTGAACCCCATATTCCGAGAAGATAATCTCAAAGAGCGATGTTGAGTTCATATTGACCGCTCCCTTGAACCGAATAGCCCCTGTGGGCGAATGAGCAAGATGGCGAGGATTATCAGGAAAGCAAAGGCGTCTTTGTATCCAGCTGGCAGGGAATATCCCCAAAAATCGAGCCCGATGGCGAGGTTCTCAACAGCGCCGAGAATGTATGAGCCAGCGATTGTTCCCCAGATATTTCCAAGGCCCCCAAGAATCATGGCAGCGAATGCTTTAATGGTATAAGAGCCGCCCATCGTTGGCTGAACGTTGGTCTCATACCCAATTAGAACGCCCGCATAGGCGGTTACAAGAATAGATAGTAGAAAGATGCAGAATGTAATAGCAGGCTTGGATATGCCAAGACCCTGTGCGGCTGGGTAGTTCTCTGCAAGTGCGCGTACCTTTCTTCCAAGTGGGGTAAGGTGAATTGCGATTCCAAGAACGGTAAGCACAATCAGGGCACTGAGGATAACGAGGATCTGTACAGGGGTAATGAATATACCGTGCCATGCGATACTTTCAAAATTTGAATCAGAAGGAAATGACTTAACGTTTACACCAAACAGCATAGATACGGAGGCTTCAAGTATAGACCCCAAGGCGATCGTAGTCACAAAGGGCAGCAGTGGACTTGCCTGCATGAATGGCTGGATAAACATGACAAGAGAGATGCTACCTATGATAAGAAGAACCACTGAAGAGCTCAGTATTGCCGGCAGAAGCGGCAAATCAAGTTGCACGTGAAAGAAGAAGAAGGTGTAGGCCCCCACCATCATTAGGTGACCGTGGGCGAAATTCAGAATACGTAACATTCCGAAAGTGAGCGCTAAGCCAGCTCCGGCAATCGCGTAGATGCTGCCTGTAATTAGGGCGTTTATCAAAAGCTGTGGCAGTATTTCGAAGTTGCCAGTCAGCTGTGAGAGGGCATCAAACATGAGGTGACTGTAACGTAAAGATCAGAGCGAGTCGATGTTTTCAATTGAGACCAATAGTCAGTTAGCCCGCGTTAGGCAGCGATCGTTTTTGGCCGTTCTTTTCGAAGCTCATTGATTGAATTCGCATCATCTAGAAAAAGCACTTTCGGTTCATGAGCTGTAGCTACATCTGCCGGTAAGTAGGTAAAGGCTGCAATGATGACCTTATCCCCTTTGTGGACAAGGTGGGCAGCCGCTCCATTTACATGAAATTCCTTTGAACCCGCTACCCCTTCGAGGATGTATGTCTCGAGCCTCGTACCACGTGTAACGTTCCATATCGCAACTGCTTCGTGAGGAAGTAGGCCGGTCACTTCAAGGTAGTCAGATGGAATGGTAATACTGCCCTCATAGAGGAGGTTAGCATCCGTTACCGTTGCGCCGTGTATTTTTGCTGCGAGGAGCTTTCTAAAGGGCTGGTCCATATACGGTAACGGTACCCCGTTCGTTTTTGATTGGTCAAGTTTGGGCGACTATTTTCTGAGCTAAGCTGCTACATCTGCTCGTGTACTGTGTGGCTATCAGCCTCGTCTTGTGGCTTCGTATGTTCTTCGTTGTCAGCTGTTCCGTAGTATTTGCGGAGTTTAAGGTAAGCCTCTCTGGTCTCTTCTTCATCCTCAAGCAGATTTGATTCGCTCGAACCCATGACCCATGGGCGAGGTGAGCTATTCCCTTCGATAGCGGGCAGGTTAATGGTTGAAATAGGAGGCTCTGATTCCACCAGGGCTGGTGCGTAGGTGTAATCAAGGATAGTTGCGGGTGGTTTTAACGGTTGAGAGCGCCGGCTGGAATGCCAGGCGAGTAAGATGATACCCGGCACCCCCCATGCTATTAGGGCTACTGAGAAAATTACGATAGCCGCCAGCGCCACATCCGATGAAAGGATTCCATGCGTTGATATTCCCATAACTAGAAAGTCGGCGAAACTCAGTCAGACCTTAAGGGGAAAAAGGGAGGAGGAAAGAGTAGGGCAGGTTGGTCGGTTTTATTGATTACAGCCTGGAGTAACGCTTGGTGTTGTACAGCCCTGCGGCTGTGGGCTTCAATTAGCTCTCTCCCTCTCTGTCTCTCTTCTCCTTCTTATATTTAGCCACCACGTGACGCTAGTGTAATTAGAGGGTTAGCTGGGCTGCGCGCGGTCATTGAGAGAGAGAGAGAAGTTGGAAGCAAGTGGACAGGGGCGTGCATTATGACTCGCCGTCTCAGAGAGCGCGCGGCATTTAGTCTTGTATTTTCAATATGCTGTGCATCTTTCGCGGAGCCTCATTATTGCGCTGGCTAGATTGTTACGATGGAGCAGCCCTCGCACCAGGGGCGGTATTTGGAAGGGGACTCTACACATGCGCGAGCTGCTACGGTGCGTGATAGCAGGGCACTACTGTAACTAACCAAAGCCACGAGCTAAAGCATGTTAGTCGAAACGAGTATAGGCCGGTGACTGTTGTCAGGATTGGGTCAACAATACTGCGTAAAAGTATGCGTCGTAACAAACCGCAATCGCGATCCTCGGTAACCCGATCTCCACCGACAGGTATCTTTTGGTTTGGCTTTGAGGCGTCACCTTGGAGCGTCACTGGCGCACTTGTCGCCGTAAAAAATCTAGTGTGCAGAGATATCTCGTTAGAAGCTGCTCGGGCGGAACAGCAGCGAAAATAGCCCTAGGATCCTTGAGCGACCTTCCCCTTCTGTTCGCTGAAATCGCCAGCTACTACATTGTTGTAGGTGGTAGTTGGTGATTCCCACAGTAGGTAGGTATATCCGCCTAAGCTCTCTTTATACCTCTGCATAAATCGAGCGGACTCTTCGGCGCTCATAGTATTGTTACGCACGGCGCGCTCGATTGAGTTGTTGATGCCGTAGATGAGCTCGTCACCGGTGTACTGAACATATCCCAGCACCTCGCGAATCGTGTCTCCTTCAACGATACTGGTGATTCGAGGCAGCCCCTCTTCGTCAACCTCTACGTGCACAGCATTTGTATCACCGAAGAGGTTATGCAGGTTGCCGAGGCACTCTTGATATGCACCTACGAGGAACATGCCGACATAGTAAGGCTGGTCAGGTTTGTATGGATGCAAGTCAATGTGCCGCTGAACGCCGCGGAGATCAATGAACTTATCAATCTTGCCGTCGCTGTCACAGGTAAGGTCTGCAATCACTGCTCGTCGAGTTGGCTGTGAGCTCAGTCGATGAATCGGCATAATCGGAAAGAGCTGCTCGATAGCCCAGTGGTCAAGCATCGATTGAAAGACCGAGAAATTGCAGAAATAGGTGTCTTTCAACATTCCTTCCAGCAGCTCGAAATCTTCTGGGATGTGCTTTAGTTTCGCTTTTAGCGCATAAATTCGTGTGAAGAGAAACTTAATTGCTCTATCTGCATAAGCTCGTTCTTCAAGGCTGATGTTGCCCTGCATAAAGCGCTGTAGGAACTCTTCTCGCATTGAAGCTGCATCGCTTAGCACCTCATGACAGTTTTTGAGGCTCAGGTCGCGGTACATGTTTGCTAGCTCTGTGAGCTGCTCATCGTCTGACGGGGGTGGCTCTAGTGCTTCAGGGGGCTCAGGAACTTCAGCAACATCCATCACCTCTGTAACAAGCAGAGCATGGTGCGCAACCAAGGCACGTCCAGACTCACTGATAATTGTTGGGTGCGGAATCTCTGACTCATCACAGGCAGATTTAATCTCCCACACTACATCGCGAGCATACTGCTCGGTGGTATAATTCATTGAAGATTCAAAGTTGGTGCAGCTTCCGTCGTAGTCCACGCCAAGCCCACCGCCAACATCAAGAAACTCAATGTTCGGGCAGATGCGGGCGATCTCAACAAAGACCCGTGATGCCTCTTTCATCGCCTTCTTAATTGCATTAATCGAGGTAATCTGGCTGCCGATGTGGAAGTGCAGCAGCTTGACGCAGCTTTCCATCCCGCGGGCTTTCAACTGCTTGATAGCTTCAAGTATCTCGTAGAGCGCTAATCCAAACTTAGCGTTTTCTCCGGCAGAGCCTGCCCATCTTCCAGCTCCGCGCGAGGAGGGGTTCATACGAAGGCCGATCTCAGGAACTACTCCGATCGCTTCTGAGGCACGTAGGATAGTGTCTAATTCGTAAAACTGTTCAACGGTGATGATTGGTCGAACTCCGAGCTTACTTGCCATCAAGGCGAGCTCGATAAATTGGTAATCCTTGTAGCCGTTGCACAGCAGCAGACCCTGCTTGCAGCTGTGCACAGCAAGAACTGCAAGCAGCTCAGGCTTACTGCCCACTTCAAGCCCGATTCCACGACCATTGGCAGCAGCTTTTACGCTCTCTACTACTTGGCGTTGCTGATTCACCTTCACGGGGTAGGTGAGTATGTATCTACCTTTGAAATCAAACTCAGCAATCGCTCTATCAAACGAGTCATAAATGGCGTGGGCGCGCTCTCTGAGAATCCCGTCGAATCGCATGAGCAGCGGTGGCTTTACGCCCCTCCGCACTAAATCCTCAACGACCCGATGTAGGTCAATAGCTGGCCTATCTGAGTTCGGGCGTACGGATACATTACCGCGCTCATTGATGGAGAAGTAGCTCGCGCCCCAGCCGTCTATTCGGTACAGTTCAGCGCTCTTTGCAATGTTCCACGGTTCCATAGGCTTTATTGCTCTCCTTTCTCAACAATAGCGCTGTACTGATCTGGGCGTCGACTTGCGAAAAAACGCCAGCTATCCCGAACATACTTTGAGTGTCCTAGGTCAACATCGGCTATAATCAAGCCGGCATGTTCGGCTCCCCGAGCCACAACTTGGCCAAATGCGTTGCAGATAAACGAACCGCCCCAGAACGTCGACGACCCTTCCGTGCCAACTCGGTTAACCGCGCATACAACAACATTGTTTGCGACAGCATGGCCGCATTGCACAGTTTGCCACGCATGCTGCCAATCGCCCTCATCGCAAGGGTATTCTGCAACACGGCCGATTGCCGTTGGATAGAAGATAATATCTGCACCAGCAAGTGCGACAGCACGAGCAGCTTCAGGAAACCACTGATCGTAGCAGATAAGCACTCCCACCTTTGCGATGCCAAGGTCGAACACTTTAAACCCTTGATTGCCAGGAGCAAAGTAGTTCATCTCATAGAACGCTGGATCGTGAGGGATGTGCAGCTTACGATATGTTCCGAGCAGCTTGCCGGCGCTGTTGATGACAAGGCTCGTGTTGTAAAGCTCACCTGTTGAGGCGCGCTCATAGATAGAGCCACCTACAATGTTTATTGAAAATCGGGCCGCTGCATCGCATAACGCTTCACCTACGGCGCCTGGCAGCTCTTCAGTGTAGTCTCGCGCACTATGCTCATGTACGCAGAAATAGGGCGAGCGAAAGAGCTCAGGGAGGCATACGATCTGAGCTTTGCGGGCTGCGGCGTCTTTGATGAGAGAAAGCGCGTGCTGCAGGTTGTCTTCAGGTTCGCTCGACATGGCGAATTGGGCAAGCGCGATAGTAACAGGGGAACTGGTCCAGGGTGTCGTAGTCAACATCTTTCGCTTTACGGGTCTCCTTGCGCTGTGGCCCCTTGGTGCTTTTTGCTGGGGTGCTTTTACAGGCGAAATGAACCACCAAGTCTACAATTATGCAACCGGCTGAACAAATTTTTAGGAAAATAAATTTGGGTGCTTGAGGCCAGTTTCTGGATTTCAATTCAAAACCGTCATCAGTAGCCTCAGGCTACTAGAAAACTTACTGCTCAACCCTACTGCTGAGCCATAGCATTAAGGAACGTTACGGTGCGGCGCGGATGAGTGCCGATGTTGTTCCACAGCACGTCCACATCATATTGGTCGGCTATTTCAGTGTAGGTAAGTTCCGAGAGCTCTTTGTAGTATCTTCTAACTAAGCGCAATTTAAGGTGATACACCTGCTCTAGGCGGCGCTCTCTCTCTAACGCACGTGCGTTGCGCATAGCGGGCACTACCAGTTCAGCAACAAGGTAGGCACAGATGAGACCTGAGGCTACAGTGACCATACGGTTACGGTCGACATAGCAGGGTTGCTGCTTGAGCTGTTTTTATCTTCTTGCCCTGTGTCGTCTGCACTTCCAAAGCTTGCTGGAGTGCAGGATAGTAGGCAGAGGGACTTTGTAGGAGGCTCGGTCATGGTACATTTTGCTGAAATGCTTCCCCCTCTGGCAGCTGATAGAAGCGAGGACCAAGAGGTAACACCAGGCAGCATAGCTGACACTAACCCGTGTTCTTTGAACAAGAACACGGCATCCCGCCTATGGTGGGTTGCGACCGGTCTGTTGCTGGCGATGGTTGTCTTGTTCGTTATATCAGGCATCTTTAAGGCAACCCAGCCTTGGCTGGCGGTAATCCGTGCCTTTGCTGAAGCTGCGATGGTTGGAGCCCTTGCTGATTGGTTTGCAGTCACGGCTCTTTTTCGGCACCCTTTCGGAATCCCAATCCCGCACACGGCGATTGTTCCTAGAAACAAAGCCCGCATTGGCCGCAGTATCGGGGCTTTCATTCAGAAGAATTTTCTCTCGGAGGAGGTGCTAGAGGGGGAGGCCGTGAATATGTCGGGAGCCATCGCACGGTGGCTAACGCATCCAGGCAATAAAGAGGCGTTACTGAAGCGGTTGCGGGTAGTTGTTCATCGTTCACTTGAAGTAGCAAATACCGAAGAGGTCAAGCGATTCCTTGATCAGCAGGCTGAGGAGATGCTGAAGCAGGTGGACTTCTCTCGTAGTTTGGGGAAGATTTTAAAGGCTCTCACCGTAGACGGCGCACATGAGATAGTGCTTGATGAAGTAGCTCATCAGTCGCGCTCATTTTTTAAGACAAATCAGGAGTGGTTCCGGCAACAGCTGCGTGAGGCCAGCCCGTGGTTTGTGCCTGACTTCATCGACCGCAAGATCGCTAACGCGTTTGTAGCTAAGACTGAAGAGACCCTTGCAGCGTTCGTTTCAGACCGCCGCCATGAGCTGCGCATACGGGTGCATCGCGCGCTGGTCTCGTTTATAGAGTCCCTTGAAACCTCGCCAGATATGCAGCGCAAGGGGTGTAATGTACGCGATGTTCTGCTCTCAAATGAAGTGTTTCGGGCCTACATCGGAACGCTTCGAGATAGCTTGCTTGAGGAGCTAAAAGCCGACACTTTGCGTGCGCAATCATTCATAGCCGCAACAGCTGATTCGGTGTTGAGTGCTTTTGTGCGCGAGTTAGAGTCGTCTCCAGAGGTGCAGCAGAGGGTGAATCGTGTGATTCGGGCGATCTTACGAAGTGTTGTTGGAGAGTCAGAAGGGCGTATTGCTGATATTATAGCGCGGACGATCGATAAGTGGGATTCAAGTACGTTAGTGGCGCGCCTTGAAGAGCAGGTGGGCAGTGATTTGCAGTATATTCGTATTAACGGAACGCTAGTAGGTGGGTGCGTTGGCGTGCTGTTGTTTATCTTTGAGAGCTTTCTGTAACGTAGATAGAACGACAGAGCGCGAGAGAAGAAAAAGGAGCGGGGGAGAAAAGAAAGAGGAATGAAAGCGAAAGGTGGACCGGCCTTGACCGGTCCACCCTCCTAAAGCCACTACTTTCCGCTCTTGAGGTGTGTAGCTACAACATCCCAGTTGACCACGTTCCACCATGCATCCAGATAATCAGCGCGGCGGTTCTGGTAGTTCAGGTAGTAGGCATGTTCCCAAACATCACAGCCGAGGATAGCGCGCTTCCCCTCCATAAGAGGGTTATCCTGATTTGGTGTTGAGACGATGGATAGCGATCCGTCGCTGTTTGCAACGAGCCATGCCCAGCCTGAACCGAAGCGTCCAAGACCGGCGGTCTTGAAGGCAGCTTTGAAACCATCGAAATTACCAAAAGCTGCATCTATTGCTGACGCAAGATCAGCGGTAGGTCTGTCACTTCCGCCAGGAGCCATCAGGTTCCAGAAGAAGTCATGATTCCAATGTCCACCCCCGTTGTTTCGCACGGTGGTGCGGATGTTTTCTGGAACTGTGTCCAAATGGGTTAGTAGCTGCTCTAGGGGCTGCTGTAACAACGCTGGTTGATCCTTCAGCGCGTTGTTGAGGTTCGTTACATAGGTTGCGTGGTGCTTGCCGTGATGAATCTCCATCGTGCGAGCGTCAATATGAGGCTCGAGGGCATCAGTTGGATAGGGAAGGGGTTTAAGTTCAAAAGCCATACGGTGCTCCGATAATTGTGTTAGTATTAAAGATTTTTCAAGTAGTATCGCGCTTGTCTAAGGGATGCAATACAAACAGCATCAGGGTCTGAGAGGACGCTAGGTGCTGCGCTTCGCCTAGTGGCTCTAAAACCGCTAGGACCCTTTAACTTTTCGGCGCTCTGGGCTATCTGTGCCTTGTCTGCTAACTTCCGGTGGTGATTGTTTGATATGAACGGCTCCAAAGCGCTTTTTAGCCTTACTGCTTTGCTAGCCCTCTTCAGCTTCTGGATCAACTTTACTCACCACGTGAGCCTGTTGGGGGGCGAGGACGAAGGGAGCTACATCGCCTGCGGTAAGTTACTCTCTGAGCAGCTCACATTCATCTTTGACGACGACGTGGCCGAGTTTGGCCGAAGGTACCTATCGGCTGCTGCTCTTACGGTTACTGGGTTTAGGGTTTACATCGAGGATAGCGCACCCATTCAGATGGTATCAGGCTGGGCAAAGGGTTTCTCGCTGCTTACAGTTCCATTTTGGTGGCTCGATTCAGATGGTGGATGGAAGTACCTCAATCCGCTGGCGGGAGCACTCACTCTGCCCGTTATATTTCTTATCGGCACTCGTCTATGCGGAGCTTTTGTTGGGTTTTCAGCAGCCCTGCTGCTGATGACGAATTTCTTGCAGCTCTGGTTTTCACGGTATCCGATGACTGAAGTGGTGAGTCAGTTCCTTTTGCTGAGTATGTTCCTGTGCGTTCTTACTTTTTACTATGGCTCGAGGCCGTTCTGGTTGTGGGTGTTTGCCGGGTTGTCCTCGGTTGCGATAGTCGTCCACCTCGGAAACATTCCCCTCTGGGCGCTACTGTGTGGGGTGTTGTGTACACTAGCAGCTCCGTACGAGCGGTGCGTAGAGCGCGGTGATAGGTGGTCGGGAAGCTTACACTTCGCAGGCAACGGCTATCACTTCAATCGGGCTAAGCTTCCTGCATTCATCTCTGTCGCATCTGTAGCAGGGGGTGTTCCTGCAGTTGTTGCCATCGCATATTGGTTTCTCGACCCAGGCATTCACCGATATACGAAGCTTGGAAGTAAGATGGCCGATGCCACCGGTTTAATCGAAAGGCTTGTTACAGCTTTCCTCGTTAGATCTGAGAATTTGGCTCTCTTTCTGCCTATGCCGCTTTGGATACTTGTTGGGTTTGGCCTGTTTCTGGTGTTGCGCCAAAGAGGGCAGATTCGGGCATTGTGGCTCATTGCGGTGGCGCTCGCTGTTCTCTCTTTTGCGTTTATTCTCTTTGCTGGCGTAGGTACGCCGCGAGTCTTATATGTTGCTCGCAGGAACGTTCCGATGGTTCTGCCGGTTATTTGTTTGCTCTCTGGACTTGGCCTGGAAGGGCTTGCAGCGCGGTTTCAGAGTGCGTTAGTTGGACGAATGGTGCAGGGGCTGGTGCTTGCTTCGATTGTGGGGCTGCAGCTGTTTGCTTTTGCGCCATTTGCGGATCTCAATCAGGGCAAGGGCGCGCCTGAGCTTGCGGCTCGAATTCGGGCAGAGCTAGTAGCTTCAAAAACTGGTGGTCCTCAACTCGTGTTAGTGCCAGAGGTAGCAGCAAGTTTTGTTACCGGATTGCGATATGTATACAACATTCCCGCCGTTACATATTCTGCAGCAGTTACTCCGCAGATAATTGAGAAGATGCTAGAGGATGGTGTTGCTATCTATGTTTTAGATATCGGGCGTTCGCTGGAAGAGCCGCTGAGCAGCTACCACAATCTTAAACTATCTTTTATAACTTCACGCGACTTGCTGTGGACGCATATGAATCAAATCGGACCAACTACCTTTCCAGTGGTTAGCGATCGTATTGTTAATCGAGTGAGCCTTTTTAAAGTAAGCAGAAGAAGCAAAAATATTTGATGCTAGTGCTGCGGTGGGCGACCGACGCTTCTATTTCGATTCAAAAGCTTCCATCATCTGATTGGTGCCTGGGCGTGCCGTCACAATCAGCATGGTTCTGGCTTACTGGACGTTAGAGTCGATGACGTTCCGACTTATCTAGACGCACACGTCTTTCCAGACGAGCGCGGTCTGTATTTTAAAAAAACAAGTTGCGCCCTCGCAGTGCTTGTTGTGCCCCAGTCGTTTTAAAGATGGGCAATTCGCTTTATGCGCCCGCAGCGAGCTTGTTAAATGAACGGATGTTTTCAAGGCTCTTTTTCTGAGAGTATGCCACCTTGCCCTCCGGATCGGCATAACCTATGGCGATCAGCATAATAGGGCGCTCGCTGAACGAGAGTCCGAGCAGCTTCTGCATCTTCATCTCAAGCGGCTCAAAGTCTGGCCAGTTTATCATGCAGGATGAGATTCCTTGTGTTTCAAGAGCAAAGGTAAAGCTCATAGCTGCCAGCGCTGAGTCTACGTATATAGCGTGACGATCGCGTGCGCTGAAGTAGCTGTCGAGCTTGCCAATGAGCACGGCAATGACCGGAATGTTGTCGGCGTATCCAGTTGTGCCGAAGGGTGTATTTGCAACCTTCTTCACCAGTTCAGGCTCGTCAAAGATGCGAAACTCATACGGTAAGCGATTGCACGCCGTAGGCGACTGGCGAGCAACCAGCAAAGCCCTATCAATTTCATCTCGAGGCACAGGCTTTTGAAGAAACCAGCGCACTGAACGGCGAGTCATGGCGAGGTTTAAGAGCTGGTCATAGCTTGGAAGCTCGCCTCGAACTACTTTGTGGTAAGGAACTTTATCTGTCTCTTCAGGCTGAAAAGGGAGAGCATCAAAGATAGCGCGCGCTCTTTGAATTGTTCCTACTGGGCGTGCCACAGCAAAGAACTGAGCCAACACGTTGTGCGCCCACACCAGCTCGCTGTAATCAAGGCTCTGTTTGTCGTCAGAGTACTGCTCAACAGCAGCTTTATAAGAAGTGACGGTCTCTATGATGTAATTCTGGGCGAATACATCTCTAAGGGGTTTCATGAGCAAACCCTTCTCGAGTCGGTGAGTGTTACGTCTAAGATCTACCCGCGAAGCTCCTGGTCGCCCAAGGTTTCGGTAGTAGTTTTTCTTGCCTGTGAGCACTGCGCGTTGTTCGCGCATGAATCCGAAAAACGATACCCAGTGGTAGGGAATGCTAGCCAGGTATGTTGAGCTGAAGATAGCCGCATTGTAGCGCTGAAAGGTTCTGATTGAGTAGCGTACCGGTGCTGCACCGAGAATCTCTTGGATAAGTGTCTTGATGCGCTTGATTCCCTTAGTGCGAGTCGAAGAAGCGGATCTGACTCTGGTCGCTGCTGATGCAGCGTTGAGGTCAGCAGAGAGTGTTGGGCTTTCCTGAGAAGCTGTCATTTAATTCCTCACCAAAGAGCGTCGCACAGCAGTAAACCGAACGGTCATTATTGCAAGAGACGTTAGAAACACCGCAGCCAGGGCATCGATGCGAAGATACGCAAAGATCACTGAGAAGACCAGGTAGTCGATAACCTTAAACGAGATAACAGTTTGAAAGTATCGCCACATCGAATCCAGTGAGAAGTCTTTGGAGTTAAATGAGAAGCTCACATGCAGCGCATACGATACGAAAAATACAAAAACCTGCACCAGAAGGTAGCTCGTATAGGGGTCGACATATTGCAAGCAGAGCCACATCGCCGCTAGTTTTGAGCCGAGAGCGATCGCACAGCTTAGAGCAAAGCGCACGAATTGCAGCAGAGTGCTTGAGCTGATTGAAACACCACTACTCTGCATTAGGACGCCTTTCGCAGGGGCTCTCGATCGCCTTGGAGCTCATCAAGTATCTCATCGTATTGAGCTTGAGCTGATTGCCGTGCCTGTGGAAGCTGCGCTTCTAGGGCCGCAGAAAGTTCAGACGCCTGCCGCAGGGTCTCGAGGGTGCGCGCAACGAGCGTTGCTGCATCGGTAGACGCTGTTGGCATAGCAAAGTCTTCTATTTTAAATGCTCGCAGGACTTCGCGGTACTTATGGCTCCAGCCTAACACCAGTGGGATTGTTGCAGTATCGAGCGCTGCAATCATGCCGTGAAATCTGCTGGTCACAACGACTTTATGGGTGCCGATAGCAGCTTTTAACCCGCGTGCGTCAAGGCCCGGTCCGATGACCCGTACAGAGTTTGAGTGCGGGAGTCGGGCGAGGATACGCTCGACGAGCGGCATATCATTATTGAACTCCTTCTGAGTGCCGCTCCGCCAGGAGTGGGCGATCAGGCTAACTGAAGCGCCTTGAGCCTGAAGCTGTTGAATAACATCAGCGAGAAAAACCTCGTAATCAGCGCGTTTTCGCGAGACAACAGATGAGGGGATTATCCCGATATCACCCGTGCGTTGCTGGATTGGTATGATCTCTTGCGCGTGTGGGCGCAGAAGAAACGATACATCCGGTGCGTGGCGTAGATTGGAGGTCAGGCCAAACTGCTGCAGATGTCGATGGGTCTCTTCACCGCGTGCTACAACACTTTTGCAAAACGGCAGCACTATCTTTGCCGAGAGTCTGTTGGCAATGCTGGTGATCGGCCCCAGGGCTTGAGAGAGTTTGTAGGTTGGGACGCCGTTTATAAGAAACGGAGCAAGTGTTAAGACGTTGAAGGGTAAAAACTTCTCTCTGCCATCGATGAAGGCAACCCCTGCAAGGTCAAAGACAGCATCAACATTGAGAAGCGCTGGCATCGATTGTCCGTGCTTCGCGGCTAGGGGTGGGCGGAGCCGTGTGACGGCCGCGAGGGCGCTGCGCGCACACCACTGAAGTACAATCTGCTTTGGGGTGGCATCGTGAATATAGACGCCATTAATGGGGTGAGAAGATAGCCACTCTTGGTCATCTTTTGGCGAGTAGCTAAGCACATGGATAGCGCAGGCTGGAAAACGGTTTCTAAGCTGCTCAATTGTGGTAAGCAGCATAGCTTCAGCGCCGCGGTTACCGGTGAACGTGGCGGCAGTGATTGCGAAATGGTGAGTCGGGGTGTTCATATAGAAGTGTGTATATAACTGTCTTGTATCTATCGATTTTCTCGCAACTAAGCAAAGGGGCGGACAGCAGCAGCCTAGGCTTCTACTGTAGAGTACTCTTTTGAATCAAGGTAGGGTTTTAGTCCGTTAGGCTAAGCGGGTAAAGAAATGTGACCCTCTTTCTTAGCTAACCTTTTAGAGTTACTGTACAGAAAACGGATGCCCAACGTGAAGCTCATAATTCAAATCCCATGTTTCAACGAAGAGAAGACCCTGCCGCTGGTTTTTCAGGGGATGCCACGTCGGATTCCAGGTATCGATGTAATTGAGTACCAGATCATCGATGATGGCTCGACTGATCGCACGGTGCAGGTAGCAAAAGCCCTCGGCGTTCACCACATCGTAACCGCAGGGCGGGTCAACCGCCGCTGGCTAGGCAGAGCTTTTCGTGCCGGCATCGACCATGCGCTTAAAGCAGGGGCAGATATCGTAGTAAATACTGATGGTGATAATCAGTATCCATCGCAGCTTATAGAGTCGCTCGTTAAACCTATTCTCGAGGGGCGAGCCGATATCGCTATTGGAGATAGATCGCCAGGTAAGGTGCGAGAGTTCTCGTGGATTAAACAAAGGTTGCAAGTGTTAGGCAGTGGCGTTATCCAGTTTCTGACTGGCGCTCCTGTTAAAGATGCAGTCAGCGGATTTCGTGCCTACAGTCGTGATGCGCTCTTAAAGATCCACGTGCTCACGAACTACACGTATACCGTTGATACCCTCATTCAGGCTCAGAAGAAGGGGCTAGAGATAGCATGGGTGCCGATTACCGTTAATTCCAAGACCCGTGATTCACGTTTGATTACAAGCCTCTTGGCGAAGGTTCGAAAATCAGGTTCGACTATCTTACGACTCGTTACCCTTTACGAGCCGTTTAAGACCTTCATGCTTTTTTCACTTATATTCCTCGTGCCGGGTCTGTTCTTGCTGGGGCGCTTCTTCTTTTTCTATGTGCTGTTGCAAGGACGAGGAACTGGGTTGGTTCAGTCAGTAGTTATTGGCGGCGTGTGCGTTTTGATAGCGGTTCAGATGTTTGTGCTGGGGATTCTTGCCGATCTTCTTTCTGCTAACCGAACGTTGATCGAAGATCTACTCTCCCGCGTTCGTCGTCTAGAGCTCTCAAAGCATAAGCAGGATGTCGCGGACGACGATCAGGACAATCAGCATAAGATGCGGCACTCAGGGTAAGGGGGAGCTGCTGTCATAGTGCAGCGCTCTCACAACAGCCGCTCAACCGAATCGGCTAACTAAAAATTTCTTATTCCAGTAAACGCAGGGAAGGGGCAGCAAAGCCCCTCCCAGCTGCACGGTCGTATGTAGAGGCGCTCTTTACCTCTCAGTGCGTTGGTTGAAGGGCCACCCTGGAAAGATAAATGATGGGGCTGTTGGTGGCTCTGGCAGCGCTGGGGGGTCAACAAAGGGAGGCGCCGTTGGGAGAGGCTCAGGGGTTGGCTCAGGTAGTGGGTCGCTCGTTGGGGGTTCATTGGGCTCATCCGGGAGTTCAAATGAACACACCTCATCACGTGCATCGCTAAGGGCATTTCGTAGCTCGCCAGCTGTATTTCTATCTATGAGGCCGGCGCGAGAGAGCCCCTTGAAAGCCGCTATAATTCGGGCGGAAGTTCTTCGAAAGCAGGCGCGACACGCCTGTTCAGTGGATTTATCACCGCACCGCTCAGCTACTAGGTCAGCGGCAGCTTGCGCAGAGATGTAGCTTCCGTCTGCTTCGCACGTAAGCTCCTCAAGAGCTGTTTGAACCTCATCAGCAGAGCAAGAGCTCTGAGCGGTAGCAACCGCTACATGAAGTGAGCTGCAGCAAAGCACTAGGGAGAGTGAATAAAGTAATGATAGCGTGGTTCTCATACAAGGAATCCTCAAAAAAGCAGCAGAAGATCGGGGGAGCATTTTCGCAGAATGGGCAAAACCCTTGCCAAGGGCACTGTTGCGCCATATGCGAAATCTTCGTGATAGAGCCACTTACAAGGTAATCAGCCGTCTAGATTGAGGGTCTTGGCGGCTGCTCAGGCGAGTAGCCTTGCGAGAAATGATTAGCGCATGAGAAGCACTGTGCCGATCTCCCCGCAATCCTTGCACAGCTTTAGCAGCGCGTTCTTTGGTTACTTCTTCTCGGGTTCAACCGCGGAGTTTGATGTTGCCTTAGGTTGGTCCATGACTAGTAGGATCTTAATCGGCTGTTTATGGTCTGTCGCCAGAGCAAACTGGGTAAAGTATTCATTTGCAGAGTGTCTATGAACGTTGATGACAGCATTCTGCGTCAGAAATTTTAACGGTTCAGCAAACGTGGGTTCTCTTTGTAGTGCCACTACGTCCGCGCGTTGCAGCCTCTTTTCAGGGGATATCTTGGCAAGATCAACGGGGAACTGCTTAGGCTCGGTTCCAATACCTACAATAAGGCGGAAGGTAGCCCCGTCTGGAATCTTGCCGTCGTTTGCGATTGTAATTGATTCAAGGCCTCGTCGAAGGGCATCAAACACAGTGCCGGCAGGCGCAGTCATATTTGGTCCTCGAGCAATAGCGCCAGGGACCGGCACCACTGAGCCGTCACTTCTGTAAGAGTAATGGCCAGGGGTGAGCTGAAAGAGTGAAACATCAGCCGCGATCTTTGGGTCGAATCCTTGCGCGACTTGGGTTGGCTCAGCTTTTTGCTTTGGCTGCTGCGGTGTAGTCGGCTGTGATTCTTGGGCAGATGCTGTGCCGCCAAGAGTGACTGCGAGCATCCCGCCAAGTTGACTGAGGAAATCTCGTCTGGTCTGCGTTGGACCTAGTGTAGAGCTCTCAAGCGGGTTGCTTGGTGACGCTGCTGTCTTAAGCGGGCCCACGGTAGGTTTTGTGTCGAAAGATGCCATAGTAAATTAAATATAGGGCTTTATTGTTACTGCTTTTACCACCCGCAGCGCCTTAACTACCCGCTGGGCACATATCTCTGCGCAAAAGGCAGCAGTTTGTATCTGCGTTTGTTGCTCTAGTTCCTGCTTCCGATTACGCCCTTCGTGAGTGGTTATGGTCATAGCTTTGGCTGCTGTAGCGTAATAAGAAAGATTTTCTCTAAAAATAGTTTAAAGCCTTTAAAAGAAAGGGTCTTGGTAGTACGTTTTAGTAGTTATTAGCGGGACTTTAAGAGCGATATGGTAATGCTTCGTATACTAGCGTTAGCGCTTTTTGTGTATGCCGGTTCACCGGCGGTGAGCGTCTCTCAGCCAAATCATTCAGCTACCTTATCGCCCCAGACTGCGTGTAAGCTTTCGCTCTCTCTAAATGAATTCCGTGCATTAGCCCTGACTCAGAGTCCGTATCTTTCAGAAATCGAGCGTGAGTATGCGTTGCAGGCAGCACGTGCATTTGAGGCCCGGGTGCTTAGCAATCCAGAGGTAGTTGTCGAGCAGACGTACACCCGCATGTGGATTGAAGGAGCGAATGATTCGCAGTCTACAGTCAGTCTCGGTCAGCCGATTAAGCTCTCTCAGCTCGGAGCCCGTGAGACCTTTGCCAAATTGCTCGGTAACGTTGCTGATATTGAGAGAAAGAAAGGTCTGCTTGGGTTTCAGCAGCGGCTTCTAACGCAATTCTATGAGCTCTACTTCGTGCAAGAGTCGCAACAGCTGTTTATGCAGGCGGCCAGTCGAGCAGCAGACGGAATCGCGCAGGCGAAGCGCGGACTTGCACAGGGTCTTCTGTCAGATGGTGATGAAGCGCTCTTTGAAGGTGAGCTCTTTCGGCTTCAAGCGCAGCAGATGGGTTTGCAAGCACGCCTTGATGCGCTTCAAAGGGAGCTCTTAATGGTGCTCGGATCGCCCTGTGGGATAGGCGCTCTTGAGCCGGAGCTGCCGAGTAATCTTCCAGCGCAAGAAGAGGTGCTCGCGCGGGCAAAACGCAGTGAGCTTAGTGAAGCTGCGCGAATTGAACTGCTACAGAAGCTCTCTGAGCAGCAGGCTCAGGTAGCAGCGCTTGATGCGTTTCCAGTTATTACTCCACGCGTTCTTTATCAGCATACCAACGATGGTGGCGACTTTATCGGTGGAGGGATTACCGTTCCTCTTCCGATCTGGAACAGGAATCAGGGCGAACGAATGAAAGCAGATGCAGAGCTGCGTGTGGCGCAGCAGCGTCGTGACTTTTTTGGTAAGGGTGGGTTTGAAAGCCAGGTTGTGCGGGCTTATTCCGCTGCTGAGCACGCGCGGGCTCAGGCGGCGCTGTATCGGCTCAAGGTCGTGCCGGCTTTTCAACGAGCAGTGAGTGCGCAAGAGCGGCTGCATCAGCAAGGAAAGAGTTCAGTCATTCAGGTCTGGCAAGCGTTGCGCGCTTACAGCGATGCCCGAGAGCAATCTCTCATGCTCGAAGTTGAAGCGATTAACGCTCGTGTTCAACTGTCACTGCTAATCGGAGAAGAGGTGTAAAATGAAACTCGATGTGAATAGTATTAGACTATGCTCGATCGCAGTTTGCGCTGCATTGGTAGCTGCTTCGTGTGCCGCATGTGGCAGCGGGTCTGATACTCATACTCATTCTCATGCTGGACACCATAATGGTGACGAACAAGCGCAGGGGGAGTATGAGCGCGGGCCGCACCGTGGGCGGCTGCTGCGTAAAGAGAGCTTTGAGCTTGAGGTCTCGATATTTGAGACAGGTTCACCACCACAGTTTCGGTTGTACGCGTTTAGTCAGGGAAAGCCTGTTCCCGCCACAGAGTTTACTGCATCGATAATACTCAATCGTTTTGGAGATAAGAAAGATCTTTTCTCATTTGAGCCAGTGGCTGATTACCTCACCAGCTCTAAAGAAGTTGTTGAACCGCACTCGTTTGATGTAACCGTCTCAGCGGCTTACCGTGGAGCCAGCTATTCCTGGAGCTATTCGTCATATGAGGGGCGAACCTCGATTGCAGCGCCTATAGCTGACCGAGCGGGGGTAGTTGCAGAGAAGGCGGCTCCTCGAATAATTCAATCGGCTATCGAGACTCGGGGCAAGATTGTTCCAAGCGAGCACCGTCTTGCGCATATTATTCCGAGGTTCGCTGGTGTTGTGAAAGAGGGCAGAAAGCATATCGGTGATTCAGTTGCTAAGGGTGAGGTGTTGGCCATCATTGAAAGCAATCAAAGCTTGCAGCCTTTTCAAGTGCGATCGCAAATTGCAGGCACGGTCATCAATGGGCACCTGATTGTAGGTGAGTACGTTGCAGAGAATCAGTGGGTGTACGTAGTTGCCGATATCTCAGAGGTGTGGGCAGAGTTCTCGGTTCCGCTGCGAGAGCGAGAGCGAGTCGCCATGGGGCAGCGGGTGTTCATGCGCGCAGCTGATAGTGATGCTGAGGTGGAAGGTAAAATAAGCTACATCTCCCCTTACTCGGATGAGCGCACCCAGACGCAGGTCGTGCGCGTTGTCGTTGCAAATAAAGATGCGCGATTTATTCCCGGAATGTTCGTTACTGCACGCATTGTGACTGAGGAAGCCATGGTTCCCGTGGCGGTAAAGCGAAGTGCACTTCAGTCTTTTCGTGATTGGCAGGTGGTGTTTCGTAAAGATGGCGAGAGTTACGAGGTTCAACCAATTGAAAGCGGTCGCAGTGATAGTGAGTGGATAGAGATCACTTCGGGTCTTTCGGCTGGCAATGAATATGTAAGCGCAGGTCCCTACATCCTTAAAGCTGATATTTTGAAGTCAGGTGCTAGTCACGACCACTAGAAGAGAGTGTGCCCGCAATGTTCAGTTTTATTTTGAAGCTCTCGATACGCCACCGATACGTTGTGGTTTCTCTTACCGCCCTGTTTGCGCTTATCGGGGTGGCGTCGTATCAAAAGCTTGTTATCGATGCAGTGCCGGACATCACAAATGTTCAGGTGCAAATTAACACTGAAGCCCACGGTTACTCTCCCTTTGAAGTTGAACGAGCGGTTACCGTGCCGATTGAGCGAACGTTGGCGGGTCTTCCAGGGTTAGAGAGCACCCGTTCACTCTCACGGTACGGGCTTTCGCAGGTAACAGCAGTATTTCACGACAATACTGATATCTATTTCGCGCGTCAGCTCATCTCTCAAAGTTTACAGGAAGCGCGAGAGAAGCTTCCTACAGGAGTTGCGCCAGCGATGGGGCCAATCGCCACTGGACTCGGCGAGATAATGATGTTCATCGTTGAGGAGGCTCCTAACTCTCCAAAGCGATACTCATTGCAGCAGCTTCGAGAGGCACAAGATTGGATAGTAAAGCCTCAGCTTCGCACCGTTCCAGGAGTTATCGAGGTAAATTCTATTGGCGGAGCTTCAAAAGCTATCGTCGTCACTCCGCACCTTGAGAAGCTGCGCGCATACGAGCTTACCTTTGATGATATAGCCCTGGCAGTTGGTCGAAACAACGCGAGCGTTGGAGCTGGTTTTATTGAGCAGAACGGCGAGCAGTTTTTGCTGCGAGTGCCTGCACAAGTGAGCAGTCTAGTTGAGATTGAGCAGATAGGGGTAGGAGTCCACCAAGGTGTGCCTGTCTTCATTCGAGATGTTGCTTCAGTTGAAGTTGGAGCGGAGCTTCGAAACGGGGCAGCCACAGAGGATGGTAAAGAGGTTGTTCTCGGAACCGTATTCATGCTGAAGGGTGAAAATGGCCGTGCAGTATCAGAGCGTGTATCAGAGAAATTACGGCTGATAGCACCGTCTTTGCCAGATGGCATTATAGTTAAGGCACGCTACAACCGCTCTGACCTGGTCAATGCAACTATCGCGACCGTAAAAAGAAATCTAGTCGAAGGAGCCTTGTTAGTTATAGCTGTGTTGTTTGCAGCTCTTGGTAATGTTCGGGCAGCAATAATCACGGCGCTCGTTATCCCACTTTCGATGCTGATTACCATCTTTGGGATGGCGCAGGCGAAGTTGAGTGCAAACCTTATGAGTTTAGGTGCACTTGATTTCGGTCTGATTGTTGATGGCGCGGTGATCTTGGTTGAGAACTGCACAAAGCGCTTTGCGGCAGCGCGCGCCCAGCTCGGTCGCACGCTGCATCGGGAAGAGCGACTTGATCTCGTGTATGAAGCTGCATCAGAGGTCCGTCAGGCCACCATGTTTGGTGAGCTGATAATCATGATCGTCTATGTGCCGATCCTGGCCTTAAGTGGCATTGAAGGAAAGATGTTTCATCCGATGGCGCTCACAGTAATGGTAGCGCTGCTGGCAGCTTTTGTGCTCTCGCTAACCTTTGTGCCTGCCGCTGTGGCCCTCTTCTTGCGAGGCGATATAAGCGATCATCAAGATGGCTGGATAGGTCGGTTGCAACATGCATATCGTATTTTGCTGGTGTACGTCATGGCGGTACCGACGAAGGTGCTTGCGCTGCTGATTGGACTATTAGCTGCCTCGCTCCTGCTGTTTTCGCAGCTAGGCTCAGAGTTCATTCCGGCGCTGGATGAGGGAGATGTTGCTCTTCACGCTTTAAGAATTCCGGGAACGTCTCTAGAGCAATCGATTAAGATGCAGCATCAGCTTGAAGAGGCGATTAAGACGGTGCCTGAGGTTGCTCACGTGTTTGCAAAGATCGGTACAGCAGAGGTAGCAACAGATCCGATGCCCCCGAGCATCGCTGACGGATACGTTATTCTTAAGCCCCGCGCTGAGTGGAGCGACAGCAGCAGGCCAAAAGCAGAGGTAGTGGCTGAGTTAGAGCGGGTGGCACAACGTATTCCTGGCAACAATTACGAGTTTACTCAGCCGATACAGATGCGCTTTAACGAGTTGATCGCTGGAGTGCGTAGCGATGTCGCCGTAAAGATCTTTGGAGATGATACAACGGTTCTGCTTGAACAGGGAGAAGCCGTCAACGGAATCATAAGCAGCGTCAGAGGGGCATCAGATGTAAAAGTAGAGCCGATCAGTGGGCTGCCTCTGATTGAGGTCAGGCCTAATCGTGAAAAGATCGCACGTCTGGGGCTCTCTGTGGCGGATGTTCAGACGGCCCTTGCTACGGCGTATGCAGGCAGAGAGATCAGTCGCCTGTATGAGGGCGATAGAAGCTTTCCTGTGCTGCTTCGAGTTGGTGAGGGCGAGCGCCACCGTGTAGAATCAATATCACACCTTCCAATCCCGTTAGCGGCGGAAGCTGGACCGGATCGTCTGGGTGAAGAGCTACGACGCCCGACACTAAAAGTTGAACCTGCTGCGCGGCCTTTTGTGCTGCTTAGCGATGTAGCTGATATAGTTGTTACCTCTGGGCCTAATCAGATCAGCCGTGAGAGTGGGAAGCGCAGAGTTGTAGTGACGGCGAACGTGCGAAATCGCGATCTCGGCTCGTTTGTTGAGGAGGCTCAAGAAGCAGTAAGCACGCAGCTTAGCTTGCCGGCCGGATATTGGTTGGGCTGGGGCGGACAATTCGAAAACCTGGTATCGGCAAGGGCGCGGCTTAGTGTGGTTGTTCCGCTCGTTTTGGTGAGTGTGTTTGGATTGATCTTTCTGACCTTCAGGTCGTTTCGCTACTCGGTGCTGGTGTTCAGTGGAATTCCATTTTCGCTCACTGGGGGGATCATTGCGTTGTGGTTGCGAGGGATTCCATTCTCTATATCAGCCGCCGTGGGTTTTATAGCTCTTTCAGGTGTATCGGTGCTTAATGGTTTAGTTCTGGTGAGCTTCATCAGGCAGCTTATTTCGCAGGGCTACCAACAACATGCGGCGATCGTAGAGGGAGCGGTTGCTCGCCTCCGTCCGGTGTTGATGACTGCCTTTGTGGCATCCCTTGGTTTTATACCGATGGCGCTCTCGCAGGGCACCGGCTCAGAGGTGCAACGCCCGTTGGCAACGGTGGTGATAGGAGGAATTATCTCTTCAACTCTTCTTACTCTTGTGGTCTTACCTGTGCTGATAAATTGGCGAAGTGATAAAAACTAGAATGTTCACGTTGTTCATTTAGGCTATCTCTACGATGCTGAGGAATATGATGCACTTGCGGCGGTTGATTACTTCAGGGCTGCTAATGATTTCATGTACACTCGTTATGAGTGGCTGTGCAGTGCGTGCGCCGATAGCCTCAGAGCCCTCTAAGCCAAAGCCCCAATGGTCGATTGGGCTACTCTCGGGCCCGTCTTTGCTTGAGCTAAATGAATTTGCGGCTGGCAGAAATCCTCGTTTTACCGCAGCTGATGTTACGACCCCAATATCTGATTTTGTTGCAGATCCGTTTCTGATCAAAGAGGGCTCAAAATACTTTCTCTTCTTTGAACTATTCAATCGAGGCAACGGGCGCGGTGAGCTGGGCGTTGCTGAAAGTAGCGATCTTATTGATTGGGACTATAAGGGAGTTGTGCTTACTGAGCCGTTTCATCTTTCATACCCGTTTGTGTTTAAAGAAGGCGACTCGTATTACATGATCCCTGAGAGTCGGGCAGCCGGAGAGGTTCGTCTCTATAAGTCGGTGTCATTCCCGATGCAGTGGAAGTTTGAAAAGACTCTGCTGCGTGGACAATTCGTAGACTCATCGTTGGTACGTTTTAGGAATACATGGTGGCTTTTTTCAGGGGTCTCGCCATACTCACTGTCCATTTTCTATGCCGATTCGTTTCGTGGTCCTTGGAAACCTCATGCTCTTAACCCGGTCTATCGTGCGGATAGTTCACGAGCGAGGCCAGCAGGGCGTCCGGTGGTGCAGAATGGTGAGTTGATCCGTTTTGTGCAAGATAATCGCGAGGGATACGGCAAGAAGGTGCGGGCAATGAGGGTTGAAGCTATTACCCCCAACGAATTTAGAGAGCGTGTTGTTGAACCAGACCCCTTTCTTGCTGCAGCGGGTACGGGATGGCGCTCGAATGGAATGCACCACGTCTCTGCACTTGAGCAACCGGATCGTAGCTGGATTGCAGCCATAGACGGCAGCGGAGATTCTCAGCCCTGAGTGGCTGCACGTAAGCCGCTTCTGCCGCTTTTTAGTGGTGGATTCTCGTATTTTTAGATGCATAGGTAAGCAAAAGCGCAAAAACGTCAGTTCCATCGTGGGCTTTCCTCGTAAGTGCGCCCAGCCATGAGCTTCTCTCTCTACTTTTTCTCACTGCAGATTGTTAAGCGCAGAGCTTTTTCTGTCGCTGCCCCATGTAGAGCAAATCGCCTGTTTAAATCGATCTCGAAAAGGCGACTAACGCTGGCGAAAGCAGCGCATTACTACGGTGCATGCACGGATGAGGTAACGCGCAGTTCAAGGAGAGAGATAGTAAATATGTCTTCAATCACGTTTTCAGGGTTAGCATCGGGGATAGACACGAACGCATTAATTGACGCCATCACCGAGTCATCTCGAACTACCCAAGTTGCACCATACCAGCGACAAGTTGATGACTTAGAAGAAACTAACTCAGCGTTTGAAGAGCTTGCGTCAAAGGTCTCTGAGCTAAAGACCACGCTCTCACAGTTTACTTCTGTTGCTGGTGGGGGGCTCAGTAAGTCGGCCACAAGTTCTCGTGACTCAGTGGCATCGGCTACTCTAAGCAGCGCGGCGACAAACGGCAGCTACTCGCTCTCAGTAACCTCCATAGCGAAAAATGCTACCTACAGCTTCGGCGCTGGTTACTCGTCAGAAACATCGGCACTAGGGGCTGGCAGCGAGACGGTTACGTATACGGTAGGCACGGGAGCTGATATCGAAACAGTGAGCTTCAATGTTACTGCAGCCACGACCGTCACGGACTTTGTAACTTCATTCAACGCGGCAAGTTCGAAGGCTGAGGCAAGCTTGGTAAATGTGGGAACGAGCAGTACGCCCAGCTATAAAGTTGTAATCTCTTCAAGTAATGAGGGGCTCATTAAGGGGCAACTTCTGCGTACTTCATCGGGAAACGGCACCTGGCTTACCGGCAGCGAGTCTACTGACCAAGCCGCTAATGCCTCGTTTTCGATCGCTGGTATCGGATCAATTACACGTTCAACTAACACCG
>JBIKWG010000132.1:0-8204 GCA_044356425.1 Bdellovibrionota bacterium
GCTCTATTGGCATAGAGAGCGCCTCGTCTGTCGGTATGTTATCGATGACTTCAAGTTGGTACTTATGGTCAAACGAGTTGGGAATAGAGCCTTCTTGTGCCAGGGCTTGCGCAACTTTTTTGCGTAAAATTGGGATATCTTCAGCTTCGTGAGCCCAGGCTTTTGACGTTAAATAGCCTGAGATAGACAAAAGCGGCTTCGGTGCATCGCCTAATCTGATTACGATATTGAGCACGGTTGCTGGCCTGTGAACAGGGGAGGTAAGCCGGAGTTTGCGAATCGAAAGATCGGCTGATTCATGGTGTAGCTTCTGAATATCCTCACGCACTTCGGTAATCAGAGCATCGCGATATGCCCCTGGCACACAGAACACTCCGCAACCTTGGGTGTAGTCAAATGACGGAGACTCATCCCACAGCGCAGTCCCAAGAAAGAAGAAGGCACCATCGGTAAGCCACTCAAGAAAGTTTTTAACCTCGGACGTATCAAGATTGCCAAATGAGCACTTCAGAGGGTGAGCTTGCGGCAGGTTGCAGCGGTTGGCGATGATTGCGCGCATAGGTTCGTAATCAGCTACCACCTTGTGCAGCGATCTCAAGGTTTCAGTAAGTGAAGCTATGACTGGGCTCAGCTCAGAGGGTTCTATCGGGCTTGAGATCTCTATATACGATAGAGCTACCTGAGAGTTCTTGTATCTTAGAATTGGATGCTGAAACGCTTCAACTGTAACTCCGGCTTCCGATAGCCGCTCAGCAATTGAGCTGACAATAAAAGGGCAATCAGGAAGAGCCAAAAAGATAGCGGGGCCAGCAAGCCCGCCACCAACTGCAACCGCAATCTGGTCTTGGGCAGCTTCGAACGCCGTTAGCGCTGAACAACAACCAGATACCACTCGCGCAGCATCTTTCGGCGTTGCTGCTTTAAGAAGCTCATGAGGGCCACGGGTAAAAAGCTTTGCAAGAAAAGTGCTGGCAGTAAGACGGGTGCTTCCGTCGGGTAGAGTAAGGTTCAGGATTATGTTGTTTTCTTCAGCAGAAAGAAGCTCTGATGCTGCCTGAAAGACGTTGCTGCCCCAGGCTTGAGCGCTTGAATCTGACATCTAGTTTGCTCCATTACGAATGAGTTAATGAAACAGGCTCTTCCCTTGATATAGAAGAAGTATACCGCGCTAACCTGGTGGCAGCACGGAATATAAAGCGAGGGTGTCTGGGTGAATAAGGCAGCAAAGAATTGATTATGCGCCCATCTCGTAATCTATAGTAGTTCTAGGTGGTTGCAGGCATTAGGTGGGTGCGGGTGGGGGATGGTCGGAATGTACTTGCGTTCTAGAGAAATGGGATGACAACGGGCCGCGCTGATAATAATTGATTTGCTTCGCTGCTCCCTTTTGCTGTCGCGGCTGCCATCATCGTGGTTGCGGTCCCGTATCGACCAAGTGGTAGGCCAGTTGGATTTTCGTCCCCAAGCCGAAAACCTCAAGCACTTGATTAGCTGCCCTCAATTCACCCATACTGAGAGACCGAGTTTTATGCGGCTATCATTCACTCAGCCACAGCCATACAATCGGCACATTCACATATGGGAAGACTGGTGTTTTCTGTTAAGAGAAGGTTTTTCCCGTTTGAAAAAAATATGAAAAGGTACCCAATAACCGTGACAGTCGTCACGGGAATCTACCTGGCAGCCACTTTTTATGTGGTGGACAGGTTCGTTGGGGGTGCGCTATCGCGCACCCTTGGTTTGAATCAGCTGGCTCCCAACGTCGTGTACTGGGGAGCTCTGCTTTTGTCTGCCATCCCTCTGAGGATGGTAGGAACGATTGATCGAAGGGCCTTTTCTGGGGCCTTTGTCTGTTCGATGGTAATCTTCGTGGTGCCCGACTTCTACGCAACAGTCGTCGAAGAGGTGCCATCAGCCGCAGGGTTCTATCAAGATGTCGTAACGGCTTCTTGGTGGGCTGGTGCGGCGGTTGTGGCGCTCGCCGTGGCGACTGATTGGGTCGACCGCCGCGATGAGGCTCGAATCCATCTCGGATAGAGCCCGTTCAGGTGTGTTCCGGTTTTTTTTCTTAGGTTCCCCCTAACAAAAAATACCGGCTCCCACCCTTTTTTGTCGAGGCACCGAGGTCTGTCGAAGGTTTCACCTAATAAAAAGGGGTAGCGCGCTTCGTGGAAAGAAGACGAAGCCGATGGCAGCTGTTTATGGCAGTTAGAATATCTTGCTTAAGCTAACACTTATGATGATGGGCAAGCGCCCAGGAAGCTCTTTACCCCAGACTTATTCCCGCCACCGTATTGCTGAGTCTATTGCTGTTAGTAGCGCAGCCCTGTTGGTTCGTACTTGTTGCGAACCGCGTGCACCTTTACAGCCGAGTTTGTTGGAACCCCAGTGTCAAATAGGAGCGATTGCCCTGCTACCCAGCCACGCGCGCCAGAGCCGGTGACGACTCGGTACCACTCTCCGGAGCGGCGGTCGATAGTTACCGACGTGCTATCGGATAATAAGAACAGCATCGATTCACTCTTGCTTGGTCCGATACGAACGGCTGCTTTGCCTATGACAGTCGCGCTGTGCGAGGACCGTGAGCGAATAGTTGGCTCGTAGATCTCTTGCTCCTCCTCGCCGAGTGGAACGAGGTGCTCTTGAGGCTTGGAGCGTTTAACTTCGCGATCCATCCCGTAAGAAAACTCTGAAGCTGAGCGCTGCGCTGCTCGTGGACCGTTTGTTTTGACCAGATCGGCGAGCTCGTCGATGCGACGCTCAGCAGAGCGCAGCCCGCGGCGGGTCGTCTCAAGTTCACGAGAAAGTATTGTAACCTGGCTCTCGGCGATTGCCAGTTTCTGGTCTGGCGAAGCGGCTGTTGAAGAGGGTTGAAGCGCTACTGAATGAGATGTACGTCGCTCACTTGGAGTGGTATAGGTGGCTGATCGAACGGTCGGCGTTGATGAGAGGGTCCGCTCGGTCACTGCCCCATCATCGCTTCTGTCAGATTCGGCGGGTGTATCAGTGCGCGATCCACGCGTATTGCTCTTATCCAAATTCATTTTCTGAAGAAGCTGTCCTTCAAGATTACGTAGCTCAGAATCACGCTGCACGAACTGCTTCTCAGATGAGTCGGTGCTTCCGCGCTCTTCCGTTTTTGATGTGCTGCCCATGCCATCAAGAAAGTTATCTTGCCCTGATGCATTTTGTGTCGATGTGAAGATAAGTACAATGAGCGCCAGTGAGATACTGCACTCTCTAAAACCGCAAGGGTTAGAGGCCGATGAGACTTGGCGGGCTTTACAGGGTTGTTTGTTCATACAATCAAAATAAACGGGTCAACCAGCTGAGCGATTGGGGTCGGCCAGTATAATCTCGAAAAGATTACCGTCAAGTGCCGAGAGCCCTGATAAATAGCGAGTAAAACCAGGGTCGCAGAACCTAACCCGGTTAGGGGATTAGTTAAGTCAATTACAAATCCCCGCCAACCTTCTTCGATGGTAAAGGTGATTGAAAAGCTAATCAAATAAGTTTTTGTTCAGGCGGAGTATCATAATTTCAGTCAAGAAATCGGCTGTGCTGGAGAGCTGCGCCTTAAAGCGACAGATTCGGACAGTTTAGGTGAGAAGAAAGATTGCTGCAAAGAAAGATTGCTCCAGAAAGATTGCTCCAAGGCAACGCCACTTTAGTTTAACTAGATTAAACTTGATGCCGGGTGTGGTCTGAATATTGAGCACTATCAAGTCTTCAGATTCTGCCGATGTCGGAGCTTTCCTGTGGCATCGTCTCGTTTTTCTTTGAGGCGCTGTTATATCAAGCAACTTTCTTCAGGTAGTCTCGATTACCTTTCCTCTTTTGTTTTTGTTGCGTTTCTAGCTGCCTTACTTCGTTAATTCATTGCGAGGTCTCACCACCACCATGCCCGAACCTGCGAGCATGGTGTAGCGGGGGATTGGGGAGAGCCGCTGAAACCGAATTCGCGTTTTTACTTGCTTGCGGGGATTGGCTAACATGGGCTTCACGGCACGATACTTCGAGTCACAAAAACTCTATGCGTTGACCTTTCGTACACTTGAGGGGTTGCCGTTTGTGGCAACACGATACATGAAGCTCATTATCTTCGGTATTATTGCGCGGGCTCAACGAGATGCGAAGGTTACCCTCTGTCACTTCTTGTGGATGGGTAATCATGCCCATATGTTGGCTGTTTTTAAAGACCCCGAGCAGGCCGTAAACTTCTATGCCGAAGTTCAAAAGAAGCTCACAGAAAGCCTTAAGGCGCTGCTCGGCTTGCCTCATCTTCGACTCTGGGAAGGGCGGCCGGTTGTTGCGCAGATTGCAGACTTACCTGCCGCTATAGAGCAGATAGCCTACCTGTATGCTAACCCGGCCAGAGCAAATCTAGTTGATTCGATTTCCGATTATCCAGGATGCTCTTCCTGGGATATCTTTCAAGAGACGATAGTATTGGAGCCTGATAGAGTTGACGTAAAAATTGAGCGTCCTGCTTTGTGGATTCCATACTCAAAAATGTCTCTGTTACCTTCACAGGTCCTTAAAAAACACGCTGATATCGACTTTGCTGAACGATTGTCAAAAGAGGGGCTGCCTCATACTCTTGAGCTCCATCCCAACGCGTGGATGAAATGTTTTGGTATCACATGCCCAAAGCAGGTAGCGAATATTAACAAGGAGGTCATTGCTGGCCTGTCGGAAAAAGAGCAGGAGCATCGCGATAAGCGATTAGCAGAGGGCAAGGGTGTACTCGGTGAAAGACTACTTCGGGTGCAGTCAGTTAATCGTGCCCATATTCCGAAGGGTAGGGCGCGACGCAGAAGAGTATTTGTTATCTGCTCAGATAGGGAGGAACGAGTGCGAATCATCACAAAGATCAAGGCGCTTTGCGACTTGGCGCGCCGGTACTTCCTTGACGCGCGTAGGGGTATACAACGCAACTGGCCCCCCGGCATGTTTAGGCCACCCCTCAGAGCCCTTGCGTCTGCATTGGGGTGAAGGTCAGGCGAGCAGCCGGCATCTTCGCACAGTTTCGCACAGTTAGTTGTGCTCAAAACATAAAGTGATGGGTTTGCTGTTGGTAGGCTCTTGGTATCTTTGGTATCTTGGTAAGGAGTCAAACAACAGCTGCCGGATTTCATTTCATGAAATGTTTCGCCGGTATCTTGCAGGCGCTTTTGGGGTAGTGCTTTGGAGCGTTGCTCCGCAATTCAGCAGGGCAAAACCTACCAAATTTTGCAGTTGGATAGTCAAGTGTTCAGTCGTAAAGAGCGCTCGCAGGTTGGCGCTGCGACTGTTGGGTTGGAGCAGTAGCGTCACAGGATCTTTACAGCGTTGCTCCGCAATTCAGCAGGGCAAAACCTACCAAATTTTGCAGTTGGATGGTCAAGTGTTCAGTCGTAAAGAGCGCTCGCAGGTTGGCGCTGCGACTGTTGGGTTGGAGCAGTAGCGTCACAGGAATCGCTATCCACAGCTTTATCGCAAGCGGGTCCGCTGCACATTGCTCGATTGTTTATATTTTCCGAATGCCACCATGATAAGAGCGACCAACCCAGCCTCTTTAAATGCACCCATAAGAATAATGAAGAATACAACACCTGCACCGGCGGCATACCCAGGGCCTCCGATGGCACCAGCAAGCGCCGTCACAGGAATCGCTATCCACAGCTTACTCGTGTCCCAGGGTATTAGCGATAGGATTTCAGTCAAACTCGCTAGAGAGGCGCCTATCCAACAGAGATAAAGAAGCTTGGACGTGCTTGAGAGGTGCGCCGTCATTCCAGAATTACGAGAGAGCCCCTTGCCTGTTTTGGGTATGAAAAACAACGCCCCCCACAGTGAAAAGCAGAGCAATGTAAAATATCCAAACAAGACGCAAGCCATCAAAACATCATAACCGCGCAAGATATCCCGCGACTGAAGAAAGCTTTTAAAAACAGAATTATCGAAACCAGAAAGGAGCGCGATCGGCATGAATGTGTAGGGGTTTAAAAAAAGATGAGGACCACTATGTGCCGCAAACCCGATCCAGCTCAGCGCTAAAAAGTAGATAAAACTGATAACTGTGGATCCAACGAGAATTCCCCCAATGAACCTGGCGTTTGGCAGAAGAAGTCCTACCATCGCTACTCCAACAAACAGAGTGTAGCCAAGAGTTGGTCCCAAACCGGAATTGAAGAGACACCACGTAAAACAGTGAAGCCCCAGTGGCTGTAAGACCATCCCTATCCAGAAACCGAACCATACTCGCGTCAAAAAACCACGCTTCGGTGCGATGCTATTCTCTTCACTTTGCTGTTCGATAGCGGCGATAGGGCGCTCCATGGTTAGCTCCTGTTGGCTTAGCGCGGTTACCTCTCAGCGAGGTAGGTCGACGGCCACACCCCGCAACTAAAGAGTTTTGTGGTTGATTAGCTAGCTCGATCGCTTTTTATAAGTATCTGAACTTTGCGAACAACAGCGAAGCCCTGGGTGCACACGATTGATTGATTCACACACACCTTAGCAGTCGCTTGGGGCGCATCTTGGGGTTTCTTCGTAGGTTGAAGAGCACTGGCTTGCGACATTTTTTGATGAGTTGCAGCTGCTTCTTAGCTCACAAGGTCGGGCCGAGTTAGTTTACGTTTCAGAATGCGTTCAAGGCAGCCAAGGCCGCAACGATATCTGCAGTGAATAGGTCCGCTTTGAGGGCCATTTGAGGTAAGTCGACTAGCCAGTGTGCTGGTGACAGATAAGTTGCATGCACCCCCCCTTTTTTTTAAAAATCACCAGCAGAAGACGGCTTTCGTCCCACCACTGCGCATGTGGCACATTCCCGTAAACTCCTCTGTATGGAGCAAGCATGTGAGAAAGTCGAAGGAGGAGGAGTTCCGGCAATAGTCACCACACTGCAATCGCGTTTTGTCGATTAGAACAGCAGTGCTTAGGACATATTATGTGGTTGGCATAATCGCTTTGGGGCTTTAGAGTCTTGCCTTAGGAATCTGCCGAGGGTGCGGTTTTTATCTGTAACCCATAGAGATGCGGTAGTTCCGATTTTAACCTTATGTAAAAAGGAATGTCCGCATGGAAATGTTAAGTGTTGCGCAATTTGAGTTGGTCTCAAATGCGTTCTCGTTCGCTATCGCCGTAATGGGCGCCGCTACCGTGTTTTTGTTCTTGGGGCGCAGCCAGGTTGCTCCACAGTACAAGACAGCTGTTACCATCAGCGGTATTGTTACTATGATTGCTTTCTACCACTATTGGAGAATCTTCGAATCATGGCACGGTGCTTTTACGGTTACCAAGGTAGGTCTTGAAGCAACAGTAACTAAGTTCAACGATGCTTACCGTTACGTTGACTGGCTTCTTACTGTTCCTCTGCTCTTGATTGAGCTCATCCTCGTTATGCGGCTATCGCGTGAGGAGACGATCTCTAAGGCTCAGAAGTTGGCAACAGCTGCGGCTCTTATGATCGTTCTTGGCTATCCTGGCGAAGCAGCAGCAGATGTAGGCACTAAGTTCAAGTGGTGGTTTCTCTCGATGATTCCGTTTGTGTACATCGTGATGAGCCTCTTCTCTGGTCTGTCAAAAGCAATTAACTCGCAGCCTGAATCAGTGCGCGAGTTGATTATTACGGCTCGTAACCTCACTGTTCTGTCGTGGTGTTTCTACCCAGTAGTTTATGCCCTCTACTTCTTCCCTGGTGCAAAAGTTGGAAGTGCAGAAGTTACTACTTACGTGCAGATCGGGTATACGATCGCTGACATCGTTGCTAAGGCGGTGTTTGGCGTATTCATATACGTGGTAGCTGTTCGCAAGTCTGAGTCAAACGTATAGTTTATCAGAGTTGCTTAAATAGTTAGTAAAGCGGCGCTGTAAGGCGCCGCTTTTTTATTTAAGGAGCGAGTCTTTCACGACCTTCAGCGCTGTTTTTAGATTGTTGTTAATGGCTCGTTGTTGCTAAGTTCAGCGTATGAGAGCCGTTATTATTGGAAGTGGGGCAGGTAGCATTGCAAGCGCATTGCGCCTACGTGCGCTCGGATACGAGGTTGATGTGCTTGAGGCGTGTCCAGACCCTGGAGGCCGTGCGCGCACATTCTGCTTCCATGGGCACACCTTTGATGCTGGACCAACTGTCATTACTGCGCCCTGGCTCTTCGATGAGCTCTTTGATCTCTTCGGTGAGCGCCGCGCTGACTCTCTTGAATTCCTGCCGTGCGATCCCT
>JBIKWG010000133.1:0-8199 GCA_044356425.1 Bdellovibrionota bacterium
CTAGCCTTTGCGGTATCCGGAAACACCGAGACTGAGGAACCACTGCATGTAGGAGACGTATGCAACTTGGAGGCGTATGTTGCCGAGTACAACACCCCGATCGACCAGGTTATTATGCACATGGCTGAGGCTCGAGTCGGATCAGCACTGATAACTAGAGCTGGCAAACTTGTAGGGCTTCTTACGACCACTGATGTGTGCCGAAGCTATGCTGAACTACTAAAAATGGCCTATCCTGACGCTTAAGCGAGCGAGAATATCTCTTGCTCTCCTTCGCCGGCGCTAGTAACCATCCCTTCTCCAATAAGCTCCTTGAGAGCCGCTCGGACGTCTGACTCCTCTCCTTCAACAACAGACCGCTCCTCTTCTTCGTGAACGACGATGAGGTTGTTAAAATAGAGACCATCCTCTGCCTCGGGATGATTTAACGCAGCAAGGATCTGCTTCTTGATTGTATTGTCTGCCATGGCGTTCATCACCGAAAAATAACCACCGCTACCTTCTAGTTACCGCAACGGTGCAAAATACACCTATGCTTAGAGCTTACCTCAACTACACCAGAAAAGAGTAGCGGAAATACCGTTTTTAGCGTCACAAAAGAATACAGATAGCGAGAACACCGCCCTCCGGTGGCCTGAAATTGCTATTAGGACTATCCTTGCACAATATGAAACGGCTACGACCTAGAACTATTCTACTTGGTGCGCTCATTTATATTGTGTGCCCCATTGATATCTTGCCCGATATATTTGGTCCCGCAGGCAGGCTAGATGATCTGCTGATTGCAGCTTACCTTGCCTTCCAGGCGCTTAAGCGCCTACCTTCTGCTAATCAGCAGCACACCACAAGTTCCTCAACATCGACGCCCCCTGGAAAATCGCAACCCGCCAGCGATCCGTACGCGGTCTTTGATCTTCCCCGCAGCTCTACAGCCGAAGAGATTAATGAGAGGTATCGAGAACTAATGAAGCAGTATCACCCCGATAGAGTTGCAAGCTTAGGCAAGGAGCTTCGCGAGCTCGCCCACGAGAAGACGATCGAGATTCAAAAGGCCTACGATCAACTCATACAGAAAAATACGAGCAGCGAGAGCCGATAGCGTTAATTTTCTCTCTTGAGCAAGCGGATACCTGCTTAGACGCAAGATTCTTTAGCGTGCAAGGTGACTTGTCTCAGCAACGCTCACGAGGTAGCATCCCGCTATGGCAAAACCAAAACTAAAAACAACAAACAAGAAGAAGGCTTCGGCTAAAACAAAAACTGCAAAGGCATCTGCAAAAACAGGCAAGGTTGCTGCAACAAAGACAACAGCTAAGTCTAAGACTAAGGCTGCTGCTAAGGTTGAAGAGTCACCTCGCTACCTTGTCCTGGTATTCTGCGGACGACAGTATCAGAGCCTGATCACTACGCTAGCAACTGACAGCGTAAAAGAAGCCGATCAAGAGGCGAAATTTCTCGTTAGCAACTCTGTGTCCGAGAAAGGAGACAAGGTGGACGTTGCGGTTTTCAACACCTCTTTCCCTTGGGATGACAAGAAGGGTTGGAAGTTCTACTCCTAATCAGCTAGTGCTAGGCAGAGAAGCAAGACTATTTTCGCTTCTCTTGAAGGCCCCATGCGAAACCGCCTGGGGCTTTTTTATTACAGAGCGACCACCTGGAACACAGCCTAACTGATGCATCGCAATGGTAATCGATTGTCGAACACTAAGAGGCTATAAGCACCACGCCCTGCCCGACTAAATCAAGACGAGAACGGTTACCAACGGAATCAACACTGCCGGAACAATCGGCGTTACAAGGCCAAGAAAAACTGCCGCGACAAGAAGAATCCCGGTGGCCACAACGAGCCCACGACACAACCTAGCCCATCTCAAGCTATCACGGCACTCAGTAAGGAGCTCGGGCAACTCACGTAACGAGTTTGTTAAAAGCAGCACCGTTGCCCTCGGTGGGCGCAGAGAATCCTTCGGCAGCCCAGTGGCTGTTACCGCATGCGAGCGCACCAGCGCTTCAGACTCATTGCCTCGCACAAGCAGGGCGCCCTCTGGCAACTCTCGACTCTCAATGCTCGCCATCCGCGGTTCAACACCGAGACACTCGCTCCACGCCGAATCAACTGCATCAGCAGAGGCAAGGCTCTGCTGGCCGAATGAAACTACACAGCGCGCGATAACATCATGGTCAATAGCCACGAGCATAGTGCGCTCATGAGCGGTTGTAGAACCTACATTATCTGAAGGCTGCACCATAATGCCGCGCTCGACGAGGAAGCCTTCACTTCCAATTGAGAACTCTATACCCTTAACCGACCCACAGATACCCCATCCTTCGTACTCGCGAAGGTCCATAACGCGTTCAGTCGTCAGGTTGGCCGCCCACTGCGAACAGTAATCACCCAAGGCAGCCAATGCTGTGTCATCTGCACGTCCGAGAATTGAAAGAAGTGTGCTGCAAAGAGCGTCTCGACTTATCCGATCATCTAACAGATCAAGCTCACGCACAGTGCACAAGCTACCACTATCAACTGTTGACGGATCAAAATGCACCTCGTTAACATTTGATAGATCTCGGCAGCTCTCATCAGAAAACAGCACGTAGCCTCGCGCTGCCCACTGCCGCACCAACCTTGCATACGACGAGTACACTAGATCTACAACAAGCCCGAGAGAGCCGGTGAATAAAACCAGCCCAGCGGCAGAAATTACTGCTGTCGGCGAGCCCGATCGCTCATTCCAAGAGATTGCCGCTGCGATAGAGCAGAACAAAATTGCATACGCATAGAGACGCACTATATTTTCATCACCTCTGCGGTAGTGCTGCTCTGCAGACTGTAGCCCGCCCTCGATGGCAGCCTCCAATCGACGAAGGCAGGAGTCTTTTGATGTGGTCAACGCCACACACTCTGCGCTTCCGCCGACTATAGTAGAGCCAGCAAAGACTATCTCAGCTTCATCTTTGATCCGAAAATGTGTGACCGGAGATATGTAGCGCTCCTGGAGAGCTACACTGCCCTGCTGGACGCGACAATCAACTGGAGCTACATCGCCTGTTTCGAGCGTTAGACGCTCGCCAGGGACCAGCACTGAATGCTGTGCAAAACTGGGAGGAAAAAGTGCACTCCGATTAGTGCCTGCTAGCAGCCAGCCGCGCACCGCAGCTGCCCGCATTAAGGTGTACAGCCCTCCCAATACTAACGGCGCTGCTGAGACCTCTGGACTGGCCTCTACGTCCCGCACAAAGAATTGACAAATGGCGCTGAGAGCGATCAACACGAGTCCCCCCAACGGCAGCAGTGGCAGAGCTGCAAGATCCCCAATTCGATGAGAACTCCTACCAAGCGCCTGTTGCAACGACATCGCACCAACAGCAATCGCCCCAAGCAGACCCAGCACTGAAACCACTTCAGTAGACCCAGCCTGGCCAAACACACCCTGTGAACCAAGCACCCAAACAGCTATCCCGCCCCCAAGCAACACCCCTCCCAGCACGAACAGCGCCCGCGGGGTTCCGATGGGCTGGTGCGCCAGTTGAGCACTATCGATGGAGGTTTGCTTGTGGTTGCCTAACTGTGCGCCAGTGGTGGTTGCGCCATCCGTAGGATTGCAACCTAATGCGTCTGTAGAGACGCCGACGGATGTGGATGGTAAGCCACTAGCCAACATCGCTTCGGCCTTACTTGCCGTATCAGTCATCGCACCTCTTGAAAACACTCGAAGCACTACGTATTTAGCACGCTTAACGACTCCGCGTCAGCCGCCGTGAACACAGCGCCTTCGCAGAGCAATCAAGAAGGGTTGGCTGAACCAACCCATTATTTACTACTTTGAGGACCCTTCTGTCGCAGCTTCTGGTGTAGCAGCTACGTACTTCTTCTTTAGCTTTGAGAGCTTCTTATCTTCAAATAGCACATGCTTGCGGGCAACCGGATCGTACTTGCGAACCTTCAGCTTATTCTCTCCCTTACCCTTCTTCTTGTTCTTGCGGTTTGCATAGAAGAATCCGGTTCCTTCAGAGGAAACTAAGAAGAACGTCTCTTTTGCGGCTTTAGCCATAGGAAAATCCTCACTTACTACTTCGCCTGACTTTCGCCTGCCCTTTCCGAGCGACGCACCTCACGCAGGCGTGGGTTTACCAAGGTGTTGTAGCCCAAAAAAGGGCCGACTTCAACCCAGGGATGTCTCCTTTGATGACGGCAATCCAACTACCACGCTAATCGTGTTTCCGCCGAACCCTGCGGTATTGATGAGAATTCTACGAATGGCTCGGTTAGGGGCCGCGGCTGCAACCCGCACTGCATAGGGAAATCCCGGCCACTTATTGCCCTCTAGAAGCCACCGGGCAAGCTGCAAGCTGACCATTCCAGAGGCGCCATAAGTATGCCCCGTTACGTGCTTAGTTGAGAATACGGGGAACCCTGGCCCAAAAACTCGCTCTATTGCTAACAGCTCAGCCTCATCTCCACGCACCGACCCGGGCGCATGAGCGATTACCGCGTCCACCGGCTCGCTTTCAGAGAGCTGCGCCGTTGCCATCTGCATTGCCGCTTCGAACCCCTGCCCATCAAGAGAAACTCCGGTAGCTGAAGGAATTCGCTCGAGCTGCCACCCCAACCCGAGCAGCTCAATGTCTCCCACCTGCTGTGTGCCATCCCACCGCTCCAGAACCGCGGTGCCAGCCCCTTCGCCGAGGGTGACTGTGTTTAGGAGATCCATCTCTGCGCTAGCAGCCAAAGGCTTGCCAGGCCAGCTACTATTATCCCCAGCGCTGTAGATCCGCAGCGCCTGAAGCTGGCTAATCGTGTACGGTGTAAGACAGCTCTCTGAACCACCAAACAGCACTGCATCTGCGAGCCCGCTGCGCACAAACGCAACCCCACACAGCAACGCATGAAATGCCGAAGTGCATGTCATCGAAGTATCAAGGCTCACTAGACTAGGAGCCTGCTCTGGCGAGCTGCTATGCGCCAGAACCTCTTGGGCTACCCAGGAAGAGATAGTACCAGCAGTGGTTGAAGGTGATGTGTGCGTCGGCACTGCACCACTTCCACGAGGCTGAGCATCTAGCAGCTGCTCAATGGTGCTCTCTAATGTGGCTGTTGCACCGCGAGACGACCCAATACAGACGCACGAGATCGGCGTGTATTCTTGGCTGCGAGTAAACAACTGGCTGCGAGTAAACAACTGGCTGCGAGTAGACAACGTGCTGCGAGCAGCAACAAGCGCCAGCAGCGTAACGCGATCCAGCCGCTTAAAACGCTCATTCCTTGATAGCTCCTGCACTCTGCGATTAAGCTCCTCTGAAAGCGGCGCAACCGGAGCGCCACCGCGCACGTCAAGGGGCACATGCGGACTGCTCTCACCGGCTAGGGCGCGAACCATATCCGCTGAATCTTCGCCCCACGCTGAGATGCAAGAGAGCCCGCGAATAACGAGCCGCCCATCTATTGCCCTGGCAACAGGAATACTGTTCATACAACGCTCCTCAGCTACTCCCTACAACCGCTGCGGCTGCGCAATCACAGCCAACGCCCCGCGCAGCTCCTGCTCGGTGTTGTATGCATGCAGAGAGATCCGCAATCGCTCACTACCCCGCGGCACTGTGGGTGACCGGATAGCCTTCGCGAAAAACCCACCCCCCTGCAGCCGCCGCTCTGCTAAGAGCACCTCATTATTTCCTGGAATTATCACCCCCTGGATCGCCGTATCTGACTCGACAAATGAGAGCATCTGAAATTCATGCCGTAAAGCACTCCAACAACCGATTAACTCTGCCAGCTTGTTACGCTGCGGTGTTGCCTCGGCTAGAAGACGATACGCCTCGTGCATAAACGCCAGAGCCACGGCGTCAGGAGCTGTTGAGTAAACAAACGGTCGTGCAAAATTAACCAGGTAAGATTGAAGCGTCTCACTGCCTACGATACACGCGCCACGATAACCAAGGGCTTTTCCGAAGGTGTGAACACGCGCCAGCACACGCCCCTGCAATCCGTGCTCAACAACGAGCCCTTCACCGCGTGATCCGTACACTCCGGTTGCGTGCGCTTCATCAACGATTAGATAAGCTCCAACCTCTTCACATACCTCACACAGCTCCGTCAAAGGCGCCCGGTGCCCATCCATGGAATATACAGATTCAACCGCAACGTAACACTCACCACTGGCATTCTTTAGCTTCTGCCGCAGGTCCCCAAGGTCGTTGTGACGAAAAGAGAACGACCGACTCAACGACAGCCGAATGCCATCTCTCATCGATGCGTGGACGAGCTCGTCGTATATAATCGTATCAGTGCGTCTTCCGATGGCACTCAACAGCCCAAGGTTTGCCTCGTAGCCGGAACCAAATAGAACTGCTCGTTCTGCACTATGATACTCTGCCAGAAAAGCCTCAAAGGTATGATGCGCTCTGGTTGTGCCGCTAACTAACCGCGAACCAGTGGCTCCAAGAACCTCGCCACCTGAACAGCTCTTTACAATTGACTCAAAAACTTCGGGCCGCATCAACTGCCGCGCAATCCCGAGATAGTCATTCGAGCAGAGGTCGGCGCCAATACAACTAGGCTCTGTGGAGCGCAGCAACCCCTCCTGCGCACGCTGCTCTAGCGCCTCAACAATTCCCCTTGGTGGCAAAGCAGGTAACATACATCCCTTGTGGTCTCAGACCGACTGACAAACTGTGCTAGCCCTGGTGACCTACGCATTAAGCAGCCCTCAGAAGAGTAGCTCAAAAGCGCGGCCCTTTACCACTCCCCGCATCAACTCTAGCAGGTATACCCGCAGTAATCGTTGAATAAAACCAGCCACGCTATGTTTTTCAAGGGGGCCATGGCTAACCCGGCCACTGCAGCGCGTGCAGCATTCGCGCCCGCGCTATCGGGTTGTGTCATGCGCCAAACTCGCCTCGTCAAGGATAGCTATTATTGCTATGCCAAAGCCTCTTGACCTGATGATTAACTAATAGAGTAACGACCCAGCGAGGGATTACTCTAAGGCTTCTTGTGATTCCTGGTCTTATAATTGCTCTTATAATTGCTGTTGTATATTTTCAGGCTGTATATTTTCCCTAAAAACCCATTTTCAACCACCGCCAGCTCCACTATAAATATCAGGCGCGCACAATTATACCGGTAACCCCCATGAGTACTATGAACATCCTCGAAGAGCTCACCTGGCGTGGGCTTCTGCAAGACATCTCGGATCCTGAAGCGTTATCAAAAATCAAACCAGGAGATGCATTCTATGTTGGATTTGACCCAACCGCCCGCTCGCTGCAGCTCGGAAATCTTGTCCCTTTAATCGTAAGCATCCACCTCACTAAGGCCGGCCTTAAACCGATCCTGCTCTTCGGTGGAGCCACAGGCACCATCGGCGATCCAAGCGGCAAGAGCGCCGAGCGCAACCTCCTCGATCTCAAGCAGGTTGCTCACAATGTGCAGCTTCAACAGCGCCAGGCTGTGCGTCTGTGGAGTCACGCTGGTGCGACAGGCACACCGCTTTTTGTAAACAACCTTGATTGGACCAAAGATCTCTCGCTCCTCACGTTTTTACGTGAGGTCGGAAAATATTTCACCGTAAACTACATGACCTCAAAGGAGGTCGTAAAAACTCGCCTTGCCGGCGAAGGGATCTCCTACACAGAGTTCAGCTACATGCTGCTTCAAGCATTTGACTTTCTCCATTTGTATCAGCACCAAAACTGCAAACTACAGATTGGAGGCTCCGATCAGTGGGGAAACCTCACGGCGGGCCTAGAACTGATTCGAAAGAAGATTCAGGGCGACGCCTACGCACTCTCTTGTCCTCTTATCACTAATTCCGAGGGGAAGAAGTTCGGAAAGAGCGAAGGTAACGCACTGTGGCTTGATCCAGCGATGACGAGCCCTTACAAGTTCCATCAATTCTGGCTCAACGTGCCAGATGCTGACGCGATTCGAATGCTAAAGGTTTTCACCTTTGAAGCGCGAGAGACAATCGAAGAGGTAGAGCGCGCATCTGCGGCGAAGCCAGAGGATCGCCTCGCACAGAAGCTGCTTGCTGATTCAGTCTGCACCCTTGTGCACGGAGCGCAGTCAACGGAGGATGCAAAACGCGCAGCAGAAGCTCTCTTCAAAGGCTCGCTAGAAGGACTTTCACCTGAACTCATTCAAGACATCTTCGCTGACGCCCCCAGCTCAGTTATTACCAACGAGCAGGTGCACGAGCT
>JBIKWG010000134.1:0-8163 GCA_044356425.1 Bdellovibrionota bacterium
CTTCAGTAGCCCAGAGAGTCAAGCATACTTTCATAGGTAAGTTGAGCCGGTGAATATGCAAGCGGAGTCAGAGCTTGTTTCGCGTCCCACCGGTGGCTATGTGGTGACCTAAGGTCGAGCAGGCCACAGCTGTCAGAAATTTGAGAGGAGCAGTCGGGAGAGGTTCCATAAACGTTAGTGTTAAAATGGTGAACCCTTCCTGATTCCGTTCCAGGAAAAAGTAGTCAAAGTGGTTTGTCTCCAGTCTGCGTAAGTACCCAGCGGCCTCCACATCAGCTATGTATTAATATTGGGTATAATACCGGGGCTTTCGTTTTTAACAGCTATCAGGGTGTTTCTCTTCATTTTATTATGTCGTATGCCATTTTCTAAACCTACTAAGGAGGCGCGTAAACGCGCCAACGTGCGGCGTGCAGAAACGCGAGAGCGGCAGCGCGCGGTGTTGCGTAATGAAGCTGTTCGCGCATCTTTTGCATACGTTGCGTCTGTAGACGGCAAACCAACGAGCAAACAGGCGCGGGCATTTACCTCGTACCTCGCGCAAAATGGCTGTAGCTCATCAGTGCCATTAGGTCGGGCAAAAACTGATTCAGTTACCAACCACGCTCTTGCGCAGGTGGTGCGCGCCTTTTTGAGCGCATGCCGTCCATCACTTGCATCACGTCGTAAGCTAGTGCGTGACCTGAGGGTATTTGCCAGATTAGACGGGGCTGTATCCAGTGAGGTTGATGAAGCGCTAGCCCTGATTGCCGATCTTTTTAAGACGGGCAGGGCAGCTTGCGCGCGGCCAGCCGAGCGAGTAGCGGTGAAGCCCCACGTGCGCCGATCCGTAACGCCGCGCTGTTATGAGATGCTTGGGTGCTCTCCCGATGATTCCGACGAGGTAATTAAGCGAAGGTATCGAGAGCTTGCTGCGGCACTTCACCCCGATAAGCATGCTGCCAAAGTAAAAACACCTCAGGATGCGGCGCGGTATACAGCAGATTTTCAGCAGCTACAGCTGGCGTATGAAGAGATTCGGCGCCTGCGGCAGATGGGGAAGTAACGAACGAGGTTGAGGTGCTCGGCCCCAGTACAAGAGTGAGGCCGGTCCGGTCGCTGCCAAGCCCCCAAACGATGGCTGGCCTAGATCCTTCCTACGACGTAGGCCACCCACACCTGACACGGCTCTCCGCGCTCTTTGCGGGTGAAGCGTCCGCTGCCGCGTCCGTTGCGAGCGGTGCCTTCCCAGTAGACCTCAACCTCGTTGAACCCTGCATCGAGCATAACGTCACGGATTTCAGGGATGCTCCACATGCGCCATTCATAGGTAAAGGCGCGTTTCCGTGTTCGTCCACCATGAGGCTTGAAGTGCAGGCTAAAGCGGGTTCGATTGTTGATAGGGTCAAACTCCTCTTGTTCAAAGTAGTAGGTCAGGCCAGGTAGGCGCTTCCTGTCGAGAGATGGCTCACCGTGTTGTGGTCCGCCAAATGTATCAACAACAAAAATGCCGTTTTCTCTGAGCGACTTGCGACACTGGGTAAAATAGTCTACCAGCATCTTTCGCTCGTGGAACGCAAAGTAGCTAAAGTTAAAAGCGCATATGATATCGGCTTTCGCGTTACCTCGATTCAGCACGTTGGCTTGGATAGTTTTGACACGCTTCTGTTGCTCTTCTGCCAGCTCCTTAAGGTAGGTTTCTGCACCATATGCTAGAGGCTCAGGATCGAGGTCGAGGCCAATTGCGCGCTTCGCTTCATCAAGCTTTACCCACTCACAGCAGAGCGCAAACGTGCCGCAGAAATCTTCGCGCAGCGTTGTAGGCTCTGCTTTATTGAGGTTGCGATAGAGTAGCCGCAAGAACCGAGCATCGAGATTCGGGGATTGAACGGCCTGTGCATAGGCAGCGTACTTGTCAAAAGGTCGACGGCTTGCGGTGTTCATACGGTTTCTTCACTACCTACTGCAAAAGAGAGGGATTTAGAAAGCTATACATAGAGACCTCCGGAGGCGGGTAAAGTTGTTTTATCTGCCGCAGGGAATCCCGAACGAGGATGATACCGCCTTTAGAGACCGTAAACAAATGTCAGGCAGGCAGTTTGGAAGAGAGGCGCTCAATACTTAGCTGGTTTTGGTTTCTTCTACCTGGACGTCTATTACGATTCCCGATTCAACAAGGTAGCGGTGCAGATGGTCGCTCACGTTGTTCATGGAGAGGTTGCTTGCTTTCACCATTCCCGTTGCAGGAAACGAAAGCTGCGACAGATCGAACTTAATCATAGTGAGGTAAGAGCTAAACAGCGCGCTTTCAACTGGATAAACAAGCAGGTGTACCTGCTGTTGGAAGAGGCGTGCAGATGCCTCAAGCACCCCTCCTTTAAGCAGGGCGTAGCGATCGTCTTCTAACAGGAGGGGCAAAAGAGCGGCACTTACAATAAATCCGATCGGGCTGTGCGAGAAACGGCGCAGATACTGTGTGAGGTGAAAGAACTCTGAATAGTTGCTTACAAGGACATTGTTACTGTGTTGGCATAGCTGTGAAACTACCGTTAGCACCTCGTCATCATCAGACTGCTTAGCTCGTAGGATGTTGTTGAGGGTCATCTCAAGAACGTACGCCGGCTCTTTATCATCCGCACCTTCGATCTCACGTAGCCGTTTTTTGCACGTTGATGTCAGGTTTGGAAGCACGTGATGCAGCGCTCGAAACGAACCGCGTTCCAGTAAGATGGGTTTCTTGTGGAAGAACTCTGTTGGAGGTAGTGGGGTTTCGTTGCTGTCAAACAAGATAGCGCTTGCTAGCCCTTGGCGCAGCAGTGCAATAGTAATCAGGCGGTGGTCGAGCCCCTCAAAGCATGGCCCCGAGGCTTCAATATAGTCAATTTCAACTCGACTACCCGCTAACGAATCGAGCAAGCCCGTGAGCAGCGCCTGCATATTGTCGTGCAAATAGAATGCGCCGTGGGTTAAGTTGACTCCGAGAATTCCCAGCGCTTCTTGTTGCCGCACGTTATCTGCATCGTTCATGTTGACATGGATTACGAGCTGGCTAGGTTCTGACTTTACAGTTGACTGAAACCGGATACCCATCCACCCGTGACACTCATTGTTGCCCGCGTAGTTGCGCGCAGAAACGGTATCAGCAAAGGCAAAGAAGCGGGTGTTATCTCCGCGAGCTCCAGCGAGACGCTCAATCAAGAGTGAGTATTCGTGGTCAAGCATAGCTACCACGCGCTCTTTAGAAACGTAGCGTCCGGCTTTGCCGTAGATGCTATCGCTAACGGTCATGTCGTAAGCCGACATCGATTTAGCGACCGTTCCCGAAGCCGCTCCAACATGGAAGAACCAGCTGGCAACCTCCTGTCCGGCACCGATTTCAGCGAATGTTCCGTAGCGCGACGCATCGAGGTTTATCTGCAAGGCCTTGTGGTGCGGGTCTGTGCGGGGGCGGTCAGCTAATGGAGGGGTCTTGTTCATAGCTCGTCAAGGGTACCTAATCACGATGCAGCTTGTAAGATGGCAAAATAGAGAATGAGTAGCTATTTTTTCGCCTTACCTTCGTTGTTCTCTATAAGCGACGCATCAATAACCATTTTAACCGCCTGCTCAACGACTTCGCGCTGGCTCTTGGGGATTACCCCCTGAGCGATTAACTTCTCAGTCTCTTCTGTTACGATCGAGAGCAGTTTGGTGCGCTGCTCAAATGAAATATTTCCGAGAGCTCCTGATTTTCCAACACCGGCGATACCGGCGATGCCCTTTACGGCGCTCGCCTCTTTGACTTTATCCACGCCGCCGATTGACTCGGTTGCTTTGATGCCCTTTGCGGACCCAGAGGAGCTGACCCCGCCAATCTTCTTATCGTCATCATCTTTGTGGCTCATAGCAGTATCCTTTGCGCTGTTCGCAGCTAGTTTAGGGTGTGCAGTACATCTGAAAAGGGGCCCTTGGAGCCCTCGCGTTTAAACTTAACAGTGAGCTCTTTAAGCCCCGGCCGCACTTTTGGTGCCGGAGCCGGTTTGCCCGCCGCCATGCTCTTCTGTAAGAACGCGAGCAGCACTTTGTGCTCGCGCATCACGTTTAGTCCATCAGTCTCCCATTCAGAGGCAACGGTGCGCAAGGATAGACCGTCCCAATACACGCGGTAGAGCAGCCACTGGTGGACTGGTTCAAGCACAGCCATCACGGATACCATGCGCTTGTAGTCAACGAGATCGTCTGGCAGTGGGTCTGCAGAAACTGCTTGTCGACTAGCGACTATACTCGCGCCAACGAGGAGCTCTCTTACCGCTGAGCGCATATCAGAGTCATCACTTCCTGAAGACTCGGCTATCGGTAGCCGACCTTCACGAAGCTCTGGAAACACTCCGTACAGTTCGGCCGAGAGTTCGCGGGCTTTTGCTTCCGCAGAGGCATTGTTAGAGACGCCGCGCGACCACCCCTTTGATTTTCTTGCTGCATCGGTTGCCGCTTCGTGTATCCTTTTTCGAGCATACCCCTTAAACGGAATGCCGCGTGTTGGATCAAATCGGCGAGAGCAGAAGATTAGCGCCTCCATGGCTGCGCCATCCAGTCCATCCAGCCGCCAGTCCATGTTCCAACCGCGAGCCACCGCTCGAGCGATGCTCTCGGCCCACCCCTGGTGCTCAACTACCAGCGCGTTGGCATCTTCTTCTGTGAGAGTTTTCTTATCGGACACTATTTCTCTTCTCCCGCGCAAAGCCCTTCCAAGAACGTCTCCTGGTCACAGTTGGTTATCGGCATATTGTGGTCGCGAGACAACCCTTTTCTTTGCTAAAAAACATCCTAAAATCAGGCGGATAGCGGTGTGCCACTTTTCATGAAGCACTTTCCGTGCTGCCGCAGACAAGGGGGTAAGCATTAGGTTTTTGCAGCGCCACTGGGGCAACGTCTTGGCTGTTTGAGAAGTAGAGCCGGACTGAAAGGGAAGAGACTAGGAGAGACATGAGAGCACAATCAACTGAGAACGTTAAGATTGCCAAGTTTCACAGAGCCGTTTCTGCATCCGCTGTTCGTAAGGCTAAGTCGAGTAAAGCCAGCAAAACCAGGTCAACTAGTAAGGTGGTTGAGTTAAAGGTTGCTAAGCGTGAGAACCAAACTCCGACACCAGCCCAGCAAGAGGCGCTTATCCTAAAGTATCGCCTTAAGGCCCGTAAGCTCGGTCGAAGCATTCTGCGCCGTTGGCATGCTCGCCTTGATCTGGAAGAGGTTGATAGTATCGTAGACCTATCGCTGTGTGAGGCAGTCAAGCGTTTCAATCCCTACAAAGGCGCTACGTTTATGACGTTTCTCTTTTATCACTTGAAGGGCAATCTTGTTCGTGCGATTTCAACAGCTGCACATGCAAGTGCGATCCCAGCACTAAATATTGAAGACCTTGGCCATGAGCTTGGTGGTGAGTCACAGCACTTCCTAGGGCACCAGTTTCGTGCTCTCAACGCATCCGAGGTGGCAGACGCATTGGTAAGTGAAGATGTTCCGATGCCAGATGAGGTTCTTTGGCGTAAACAGCTGCAAGACAAGAGTGCGGTTGCTTGCGATAAGCTCGATGTGCTTGAGCGTGAGATTATCAAGCGAATTTTTCTTCAAGAGCATCAGATTATGGACATCGCAGACTCGCTTGGATACAGCCGATGCCACATATCACGAGTAAAGAAGAAGGCCTTACGGGCACTACAGAGCGAATTACAACAGATAGCGCAGCTATTAGATGTGGGTGCTAAGGGCAGCGCCGTAGATGAGCTTCTTGAGGAAGAGGCCCCAGTGCTTGGCCGTAAGATGGTATTTCGTCGCCGTCCGCGCTCAAAGGCATCGCGACTTAGCAACGAAGAGTCCTACGCTGAGGCTGCGTAGGAGAATTGTTGGATAGCTAGGCGGTGAGCTTGTTTACGATTTGCTGTTGGGTTGACCGACAGGTTCGAAGATTAGTGCGCCAACCTGCGAATGGGCCACTGCTAACCGACTACTGCTGTCCGTGAATCTTGCGACATTGGTGTCTTGCGCTTGAAAGCGTACGTTGTGAGTTCGGCTCGTAGGTGTTTTTATATTCAGCGTTATTGTGCCAAAAGTCTTACACAGTGCCGAAGCGGCTAAATGCCCTGATATCGAGGACCTTGGTATCTTACTACGTGGATTGGCCGGCGGAAACCAGGTCGCAGAGTCGCCAATACGGAAAGTTAACAGCTGATGCAGCTTTTCTGGGGTAAACGATAGCTGCTCGGTTATATTGGCCATGACCAAGCATTCTAGCAGACGGAGCTTACAAAGGAAGGCGCGATCTCTCTTTAGTGGGCCAGGGAGAGAGTGAGGGAGGGCGTCTTGTGGCGAGGTGTTCTTGGCATCTGTGACTATCTGTGTGTTCCTGGTTGCATCTTTTTGTTTTGGGGCGGATTGTTTAGCTGCGGTACCTCTGCACTGCTTCGGTGTCCGGTACTCTTAGGCTGTAATCCGTTGATTCTGGGTTTTCTTTTTGACTGTATTTGGCAACCTCGCTGGTCGAAATCGCACAGCACCAGATGCTTCTCTGCAGAGAATGTGTCATCGTTCCCTGGCTAAAAAAGATTTGCAGGATGAGAGATATGCTCTCTATTTTACCGCCAGCCAAAAGAGTAGCCGAACTTACGATTGATCAACAGAATATTGCGCTAGGGAGCGCGATAGATCGGCGTGATATTGAGACGCTCAAGCGTGGTCTTCAGCACCATGAGTCGCTCGCAGCCTCCCGAGACCCAGAGCACTTAGGCACTTTGCTGCTTGCAGAAAGGGTTCTGGCCGAGAGTGCCTATGCAAAAAGCGCCCCAATTCAACAGTTACGGGAGGAGGTCTTGATTGCTGTAATGTTGCAGAGCAAAAAAAATGATTTTGTGGACCTCCAGATGTCGGTCTATTCGCAGTTCGCGGTGCTGTTAAGCGAAAAAGGGAATAATCAAGTTGCACAAGAGTTCAGAGGAAGGGCGTTAGAGCTTCAACAAGAGATTTTTGGAACGAGTGCGCCGTTTGTTGAGCCCCCTTTAAAACGCTTTACGTCGCCCTCTTCAATTACTTCGAGGGGCGGGATAACGCTAGATTTTCGGTCCATATCAGCGACTCTCTGGAGCTGTAGGCTTTCAGCAGCTTCGGTCGCATTGACGCGCGGCACTAACCATCGAACGGACGAGTCATGGCAGGCAGCTCTCGGTCAATTTCTGACCGCATACTATACGCTCGAAAGCGATACTGAATTTGTAACTGATGCGGTGCTCTTGCGGGCTCGGGCAGCTGCCTTTGTAGCGGAGAGCTATGTGCAGTGTTTCGAGCATGATCAGGCGATTCCCTACGCTCAGCACGCCGTGCGTATATATCAGGCAAACCCATTTTATAGAGCCCCGCACGACTATAGATTCGCACTGCACGTTCTGTTGGACGCATATGGTGTAGGGGCTCAGTATTTTTCAGAACGGGCCCGGATACAGAAGCTGATCGATGAGTTTCCAGGGGCTTAAAAAGCGTTTGGTCGATGCTGAAGGTAGCGAGTTGTATCTCGTTCTCTCTAGTTAAGTCCGCTGGGTATACGCCATCGGGCAAAGTAAGAGATTGTTCCGTAGCTACAGATTCTTACGCGGATATAGAGCCGGGGTCGCTCTGACTTTCTTTATCACGATAAGGTGGCGTCGGATATCTGTGTTGGGCAACGTGACTTCGTGGACTCGGTCAACCGTTCCGCCTAGTTGTGGGATTAACGATGCTGCAGCGTGTAGCTCCTCTTCGTATCCTGGGCCCTTCATAGCCACGACAGTGCCTCCGACCGCAGCAAGCGGAACGAGCAGCTCTACGAGTTTCGGAAGGGCGGCAACTGCGCGTGACACAACAACCTCGAAAGCTTCACGGGTTGCAGCGTCGCGCGCCAGCGCCTCTGCGCGAGCATGCACGCCAGCGAGGTTTGTAATGCCTACCTGGGCTGCAGTGTCTGAGACAAAGCGCACCTTTTTTGCGGTTGAATCTAGTACAGTGATGTGAGCGGAGCGCAGCCATGCAGCGAGCGGTACTCCTGGAAAGCCAGCTCCTGTACCCACGTCAAGGATTCGTCCACAACAACCTTCGGGAATGACGTGCAGGCAGGTAAGCGAGTCGAGGATGTGCAGCGATACGTAGTCGCTGCGAGGGATTCTAGTGAGGTTGAAAGAT
>JBIKWG010000135.1:0-8131 GCA_044356425.1 Bdellovibrionota bacterium
GAGTCGGTGTATATCTCTAAGTGATCAAAGCCGTCTATTGCGAGCGGGTCGCCTGCCCCATGAGCGGGCGCCGCATGCTTACTTAGCGGCGTAGTTGAGAAAGGAATTAGGTTCTTACTCATCGTAAAGCCTCTGTTTAAGTATATCGGGATTTGAGGCGGCACGAAGCAAAAATTAGGGGCGGGGTGATTCGGAGTAGGTAAAAATGAGCCGAGGTGGGGCTTAACGTGCTGTTTTTGCCGATAAATATGGCGCAGCGTCACCCACCCAGAATCTGCTCAATGTCTGAAAGGTCAACCGGTTTGGTAAGGTGGGCACTGAAGCCGACTTCTTGTGCTTGACGCTTAGTCTCTTCGCTGCCCCAGCCAGTGAGCGCAACAAGCTTAGCATGTAGGGCCTGAGGGGTATTGCGCAGCAACCGTGCAACCTCAAAACCACTCATGCCTGGCAGTCCGATATCTAGAAACACAACATCAGGACGGAACGACTCTATCTTCTCTAATGCTTGAGGTCCGTTGTGTGCCACCTCTGCCGTATGGCCTAAAAGCTCAGTAAACATAGACAGGCTTGCTGCGCCATCTACGTTGTCGTCGACAATAAGCACGCGTTTCTGATTCATATGATTAGTTGCCTCATTGGCTTTTAATTTCTCATTAGAGATATGCCTTCGCTGAACGTTTAGTGGGAGCTTAATTGTAAAGGTGCTGCCCTTGTCGATTCCAGCGCTTTCGACCCATACCTCTCCACCATGAAGGTGAAGGAGAGTCTTTACAAGTGCTAATCCAATTCCAAGCCCGCCCTGTGCTCGTTCAAGCGTTCGATTAACCTGTCCAAACAGATCGAACACATGCTCATGCATCTCCGCAGGAATGCCTAAGCCAGTATCTCTTACTTTAATTTCAAGAAAGCTGCTATCTGCCTGGGCGGTAAGAGTTATGTGACCCCCGTCAGGGGTATATTTCGCCGCATTGTTGAGGATATTGCTGATTGTTTGTGCAACTCGAGTGGGATCACAGTTAATCAGAATATCTTGTCCAACTCCGTGAACGGTTAATTCATGTTTACCGGCTTCGATATAAGGCATGCTGGACTCAATCGCTGTATCAATAATACTTTGTGCAGGTACTCTTTCTTTCCGGAGCGTTAGTCGACCAGATGTGATGCGTGAGACCTCAAGCAGGTCGTCAATAAGTCGCACCATGTGTGCCAGCTGCCGTTCCATCATCTCTCTGGCTTTGCCTGCCTGGGGCGACGAAGGGTCTTTGTTAATTATTGCAAGACCTGTTCTGATCGGAGCCAGTGGATTGCGAAGCTCATGCGCCAAGGTCGCCAGAAACTCGTCTTTGCGTTTGTCAGCTTCCTTCATCGCCTCCTGCACACCGCGTTTGTGTGTGATGTTTGAGTGTATGCCGATGGCGCGGACAGCCGCGCCGCCTTCATCACGCTCGACTACTCTGCCGCGATCAAGCACCCACACCCATGAGCCATTTTTTGCGAGCAGTCGATGTTCGGTCTCATAGACCGGGGTCTTACCCTCTAGGTGTTTTGAGAGCACTTCGAAGATGAGCGCTTTGTCGTCAGGATGAACGAGCTTCTCCCACGCCGAAACGTTGGGCTCAATTTCATCAAGCGAATATCCGAGCATCGAGGCCCATTGGCCGCCGAACTGAACGGTGCTAGTCGGAATATGCCAGTCCCAGAAGCCTAATTCGCCGGCTTCAAGTGCAAGCTCAAGGCGTCTGCGATCATTGACTATCTGCTCTTGCGCTTCGAGCGTGTCGGTTGTGTCCTGCACTGTGCCGATGACGCGCAGCGGCTGCCCGGCCTCGTTATAGATGACCTCGCCCATTGTCTCTACCCAGCGGAGCTCTCCACTCGGTCGATAGAAACGCGATTTGGTGTGAACGGTGCGGGCTTTCTCTCTAAAAGCTGCTGCAAGCAGCTCTCCACCAAGGGTAACATCGTCAGGGTGTGCTCTAAGGCGCCAATCATCATACATGTGTTGAAAGGAGCCGGCTTCAACCCCGAAGATGCTTAGTGTTTGCGGTGTCCAGAACAGTTCATTGGTCGCAACTGTCCAATCAAAGATACCGATACCAGAGGCTTTAGCGGCGAGTTCGAACCTGATCTGCGCCGTGCGCAGCGCATCTTCAAGCAGCCGGCGCTCTACGATGGTAACCGCGAGTTGGATCCATGACTGAAGCTGTTTGAGACTCGACTCTCTTTCGAATATCGATTGGTCTTGCTGAGAGTCAATATAGACAGCCAGGCAGCCCCAGCAATCACCGTTGCTAGGACGAATACGACGGACGATAAGTGAGTTGTAGCGAAGGGGCGTAGGTGAAAGTTCAAGGTGATGTACTGCACAAAACTCTCGAAGATCAGGGACTAGTAGCTCTTCGGCATTTTGCAAGCAGTGTGTGATAGGCGAGTTGTTATGCTCAAGTGACTCTTCTGCAGACACTCCCTCCGCGAGTAGGGCAGGCGAGATAAAATCTGAGAGTAGTCTGCGGTGATCTTGACTGGTGTGCACAATGCGCACTGCCGAGTTTGGAATTACTTCTTCAAGTGTAGTTGCGATTCCCACTAACAGGAGCTGAGTTTCGCCCTTTGTTCGGGATAGCTCAGCAATTCGCTGCTGCGGAGAGGTGGCCGGCTCTTCTTCTTCTGCTGCTGCTGCCGCGGGATCGATTTTAACCGAGTTAATAGAGGTCATGGGAGGTGTTGAATCAGTCGTATAGCGAAGCCTAAGGGAGGCGATTGCTAGTGCCTTTCAGGCCCTAATCTCTCCGGTAAGTAACTTTTCTAGTCGAGCAGTATGGGTCAAAGAGCTGATGAGCTGCTATGACCTTGGTCATACCGATTGGTACTCTAGGATTTATCTCGTCGTGCCGCGGCAATGGGCGGCTGCTCTATTTGTTAATTTCATCAAAGAGCGAAAAAAACTGAAGCACTAGCCAAGTTGCTGCAGATACTTCTAACGAGAGATTGTGCGAAATAATCCGGAAGCTTGGTGATAAATCGCACTAAAGTCAATTGATTCGTACAGTTTAAGACAGGTCGTGCTGATTGAGTGTCTATGAATGCTTGGATACTCTAAGTTATACACGGTCGATTTAGAGTAAGTAGAGAGGATATCTTATGAGAAAGCTAGGGCACTCGTTACTAAGCGCAATATGTATAATGTCGATGGTAACGATATCTCCTGCCTGGGGCGCTGACGTGTGCCGACGCCAAGAGCTCGATCTAAAGACTTCACAGCGCAAACTTGATATAATTAATGCTCAGATCGATAGAGCGAAGACCCGCGTGGACGGTGCGAAAGTAAAGCAAGGTTATGCGGAGCAGAACGGAAGGACCTTGGTAGCGAATGCAAAGCTGCAGGCTAACAATGCAAGAGCGCTTTCAGCAGCGGTCACCGCTGGGTGTGCGGCCAATGTTCTGATCGGTTTTGTTACTCGCAATCCCGCCAGAGTTACCTATGGCGGTCGGCAATATGCGTGTGCGCAAAGGTCGATTCAGTCTCTTATTCGAGGAATTACTTTGGCAGAAAGTCTGATTTCTCGCGCTGAGACCAGAGCGGCCGCGATGAAAGATAGAGCTGATGGTTTTGTTGCTCGTATGGAGGAGCGCCAGAAAGACTATGAGAATCAGCGGGTGCCGCTTTTAGAGGCACGCGATAAGGATGCGGCTGCTCGGAATGCTTGTAGACAAGCAAATCCCGCTGCCTAGAGCACATCAACGATCCTTTAGCCGAAAGAGCTCGTCGTCGCTTAGCGATGTCGGGCTTTTTTATTTGTGATTGAGGCGACATGTTCCTCCCCTCTCCCCTAAGCAACCACTACTTTAGGCCGAGAATAAAGCCGCAATGCCTGCGATTGCTGATGCGGGGGTAAGAAGCCCATGAATTTGTCGCATGTGCCTGCACCGAAATATGAAAGCCGGGCCAGGAGCATGCTCATGAAAGGTAGCAGGAAGATCAGAAAACAAGCGCGGGGAGTCGTAGGTTTTACCTGATGTGCATACTTTGTAGGTATATAGGCACCTCCCAACCACGAAGCTACGATATCTCTGGACTACAGCAGGGGTAACACCTTAAAGTTACAGTATCGACCTTGATAAGGTTATCGTTCGCTACCGTATGGTTCTACCGAAGGGTTGTCTCATGCCTGGATCCCTTGTTGATCTTCCCGACACACTGCTCTCTGCGCACAACTTTATTGGCGGTAAAGTGCAACCTGCACGTGGGCTTATTAAAAGTGTCGTGTGCCCCTATACGGGTAAGCCGTTAGGTACACTTGCCGCAAGTACATGCGACGACATCAATCAAGCAGTTGCGAACGCTCAGGTCGCTTTCTTAGAGTGGCGAGCTATTCCGATAAAGGAGCGCTGTGCTCGCTTACTCAACCTGCGGACTCTATTGTTGCGTGATATAGATCAGCTAGCCAACAGCGCTGCTCGTGAAGCCGGTAAGACCGTAGCCGAGGGGCGGGCGGAGATCCTAAAAGGGGTTGAGGTGCTTGAGTTTGCTGCCGCGCTGCAGAACAGCGACGCCGGTGGAGCGGTAGAAGTCAGTCGTGGAGTGCAGTGCGAATATCGTCGTGAGCCACTGGGAGTAACAGTAGGAGTTACGCCATTTAATTTTCCGGCGATGGTTCCGATGTGGATGATTCCGATAGCATTGGCGGTCGGAAATGCTTTTATCTTAAAGCCCTCTGATAAGGTGCCGTTTACCCCGTGCTTGATTGCGCGCCTGATCTCTGAGGCGGGATTTCCTGCTGGGATATTCTCGGTTTTACACGGAGGTCGTGAAGTTGTTGAAGCACTAACTTCTCATCCTGATGTTGCTGCTGTTGCCTTTGTCGGTTCATCTGAGATCGCAAAGTCGGTCTATATCCAAGCCGCATCATCAGGAAAACGCGCGCTATGTCTGGGGGGAGCAAAAAATCATCTGATACTCACCCCAGATGCGGATCCTGCAGTTGCTATAGACGGGATTGTAAGCTCATTTACCGGATGCGCCGGTCAGAGGTGTATGGCCGCGAGTGTGTTAGTTGTCGTAGGGGAAAGCGAGTCAATGATCCCTGCCATCGTTGAGAGAGCCGCAGGCATGCAGCTCGGTCGTGATATGGGGGCTTTAATTGATGCAGCGGCTATCGCGCGTCTGCGAGGAGCTATTGATAGAGCAATAGCTGATGGAGCTTCGATGCTGCTTGATGGTCGACTTGCTATAGCACCGCAAGGATACGAGGACGGTTTTTGGCTTGGGCCTACTATTATTGATAACGCCAAACCAACGATGCAGTGCGCATGCGTTGAGCTTTTTGGCCCCGTATTATCAATTGTGCGTGTGCAGACGTTAGAAGAGGCGCTGGCTCTTGATGCTGCTACTGCTTACGGAAACGCAACTTCTGTATTTACTTCAAGCGGTGCCGTAGCTCGCTATGTTGCCGATCGCTCATCATCAGGAATGGTTGGGGTTAATATCGGAGTGCCGGTTCCACGTGAGCCGTTTTCATTCGGCGGAACGAAAGCTTCGAGATTTGGCGCCGGTGATATCACTGGTGAAGGCGGCGTAGAGTTCTGGTCGTCTCGAAAAAAGATTACTACCAAGTGGGCTCTGCAGAGCGATAAGAATTGGATGTCCTAAGGTCACCGACCAAGGATGTTCGGTTACATGTACTACTGAGGTGTATGACAGAGAAGAAGAAAGCTAGACAGCCTATTGTGCTAACGTCGCACCCTTCAGTGCACAGTGCATCTGTGCAGTTTCCAATAGTGTGGGGTGCACTTGACCCGAAGACACGCGGGCCAATTATAGGCACGCTAACACACCTTGAACAGAAAAATTGTATGGGGACACATTCTGGCTCCTACTCTGTATACCGCGCTCTTGCGGTCGCATCAGGGGCACTTGATCCGCTGCATGTACCCGATCTAACAAACACAGCTCCTACCTCGAAGATTGGTCCGTTTGAGAGCTGGTGTGACGCTCGTCAAATCGTATCAATCGACCCTTGGGGAGCTGATGTCGGTGAGGTTTTTGCCGAGTCGATCTCGCAGGGTGTAAATGTTCAACCCACTATTGCGGTAACACGTGCCCACATAACGATGCCCGAGATCGTTGATGATCTTCAGTCTGGCAAGATTCCAATTGATGGCGAGATAGTGCGAGCCGCGGGTGATGTATGTGTTACCAAAGCAGCTATTGAACCGGTGTGGTATCTGCCAGGGGTCGCAGAGCGATTCGGTATCTCTGAAAGCGAGCTGAGGCGTGGGCTTTTCGAGCAAACTGGCGGGATGTTTCCGGAGCTTGTTACTCGGCCCGACCTGCACGTGCTTCTGCCGCCTATTGGTGGGCAGACGGTATACTTTTTTGGAGATGTTGCCTCGATCCCTGATCTCTCGAAAGAGTTAACTATTCGCATTCATGATGAGTGTAATGGGTCGGATGTATTCGGTTCAGATATATGCACGTGCAGACCCTATTTGGTGCACGGTATTCAAGAGTGCATTAAGACAGCTCAGAAGGGCGGCTGTGGAGTCATCGTCTATAATCGCAAAGAGGGGCGTGCGCTCGGAGAGGTTACCAAGTTCCTCGTGTACAACGCGCGTAAACGACAAGATGGTGGTGACCGCGCTGATAAGTATTTTCACCGCACAGAGTGTGTGGCTGGTGTGCAGGATATGCGCTTTCAGGAGCTGATGCCGGATGTGCTTCACTGGATGGGAGTTAAGCGTATTGATCGGCTCGTCTCGATGAGTGATATGAAGTACAACGCGATAACGCGCTCGGGCATAGAAGTTGTAGAGCGGGTGTCGATTCCTGATGATAAAATTCCGTCTGATGCACGAGTTGAGATGGATGCAAAAAAAGCCGCCGGTTACTACTCAGCAGATGGAGCGCCCTCGGCGGAGCAGCTAAAAAATACCAAGGGCAGGGGGCTTGAGGAATGAGCGAGCCAACTGCCACTGAATCTCTGTCGCAGCCTACTCATGCGCTCTCATATCTGCGCAGTTCAAAGGCGATCCGCGAGCGGTGTGGGCAGATACTCACGTTGGCGCGTGCCGATGCGCTGTCGTGGTTTCGACTATCGCCCGAACGTATGGATGCAGTTGTTGAGGCAGTCCTGCAAGAGACAATAGCTGCCTATCCAGATCTGGCAGTGCCGTACCACAGTCGCTGGCGACACTTTAGTGTGGGAGGGGTTGATCGAGAGGCGCAGATAGATGCTGCTCTCAGTCACCGTTCTGTCCTTGAGCGCAGCCGGTCAAAGTTTGAGCTCGCCATAGTTAGTGTTCTTCTAGATGCTGGCGCAGGCACTGTCTGGCGGTATGCTGATCGAGTAACGGGCGAGCGGTATGGCCGCTCTGAGGGGTTAGCGGTTGCGTCGTTAGATGCCTTTGCAGATGGCCTCTTCGGTGATGCTCCCTGTACCGTGACCGCAGAGGTGCTGCAGCGTCTTTCACCAGAGGCTCTCGGCCGTGCGTTTCAGCTTTCGACTGAAAATCCCCTGGTCGGTCTCGAAGGTCGCTGTCTGCTCCTTAATCGATTGGGGGGCGTCATTTCGGCTAATCCTGCGCGGTTTGGCGGTGCTCCGGGGCGATTGGGCGGGATGATTGAGCCGATAGCTGCGCTGGCGCAGAGAGATGGTGTCGAGGGTGGAGCGCTGCTAGGGCTTGTGCTTGAGACCTTTGCCGATATCTGGCCTGGTCGCCTAATGCTTGAGGGGTGTAACCTCGGTGATGTTTGGCAGCATAGCCAGGTAGTTGGGGCAGGCCTCACTGGCCGGCTAATTCCGTTTCATAAGCTGTCCCAATGGCTGACCTATTCGTTGCTAGAGCCGCTGGCAGAGGCTGATATTCACATAGTTGGGCTTGATCAGTTGACTGGGCTCGCTGAGTACCGAAATGGTGGATTGTTTCTTGATGGTGGTGTGTTATCGCTGCGTGATTCTCGACTGCTCAGCGAGCCGCATGCGCCCTCATCTGAGCTGATTGTAGAGTGGCGTGCCCTTACAGTTGCGCTGCTCGATGAGCTGGCGCGCGCTTTGCGCAGCAAGCTCTGCATAGCAGAGAAAGATCTGCCACTTGCCAAGGTGTTACAGGGTGGTACATGGTCGGTAGGTCG
>JBIKWG010000143.1:0-7611 GCA_044356425.1 Bdellovibrionota bacterium
GCGGACTCCGCTCGCCCCCCGGGTGCCTCGGGGGCGGGTTGCCCCGCGGGGGGCGGGTTGCACATTGTTCATAATGTTGGCTCGTACTTATCTGCTCATCATTAATAGTCCGAATCGCCCTCAAGCCGCTGCGGTGCTGGCGTTACATGGCTCTCTTTGGCCCCAGCTTTTGCGGATGGCTGAGTATTTGCAGCGGAGAACTCTTGTGTGGAGAGGTCGATTTTTAACTCACCGACATTACCGGTTGAGGTAGTTATTAACACATCTCCGCTAGACAGCAGTAGTGCGCTCTTTATATTTTCAACACGCTGGGAAGAACTAACCGTAAGGGTTTTCTGCAGGGCGTTTTGACCTATTAGATACGACGGATTGTTCTGAGCTGTAAGCACCGAGACAACACTATCTCGACCAACTGAGACTACCACCGAGCCATCTCGATTGGTTGATACTGATGCAACGCGGCCGCGATGAGTTGCCAATTGAGCGGCAAGGGTAAAACCTTTAACGTTCCATATCTCAACTGCACCTTCCTCGCTGCCCACGATGATTTGAGAGCCGTCAGCGGCTATAGTCAGGGATGATATGCCGCGATCGGGTTTTCTTATGGCTCGCACAACCGAAGCATGGCTGCCAAAAAAGCCCCCGGATTGCAGGTTTCTATCGTATTTTCCGCCAAAGTTGTCAGCTGTATACGGAAGCCATCCTAGTAGAGTGCCATCCCAGTCGGCTGAGAAGAAAGCGCGCCCAACCGGAAGAGCCGTCACCACATTGACCATCGTTTGATGCCCTAGGTATCTCTCAAGCATCCGGTCTTTCTCGTCCATCGATGCTGCCTCTTCCTCGGCAACGAAACGCCATCGATAGACGCGTCCGTCACTGCCAGCAATCAGAAGTGCAGAGTCGTTTTCATGGAAGGCGAGCGATGAAACTCGCGCACGAATTTTTGATAGCCGCCACGTTTTGCTGCACTCTGTTATGCAGGTAACAGCAACACCTGTGGGGGTAGCGTAGGCAACAAGCGCGGCAGATTTTGCAAACACCCCCACGCTCGGCGCAGCGTCTACATTTTTGACGAGACGCGCCTGACCAGTGCGCACGTTCCACGCGATGATGGTGCCATCACTGCCAAGAGATATGACCCGACTCGGGTTCGAGCTGACTTCTCGAATATCAAGCACTGTGCCGTCATGTTTAGAGATGAGTGCTCCACGATCGACTGCAAGGTTGTTTAGCATGGGAAAGCTGGCAGGCTGCTCTACTGAGCCGTTTTTAGACGGGGGGCCTTCGAAGAAAGGAGCTGCCGGCTCCATTTGGCACCCTGATAGGCATATGACGAGCATCGCGGTATGAATAAAAACGCGTCTGATATCCATAGGTTATGGCGCAAAGCGCTTGCTGCGCTAAAAAGGTTTCTTAGGAACTTCCGATATTTATGATGTATGGTATAGAATACCCCATTAGAATTGAGAATGGCCGGTCACCATCTTTTCTCAGTTGAGGCTCTCAAGAATCGTAAGGAGGAGGCCAAAAAGTTCATCATCGCCACGCGACGATGGGCACTCGGCGAGACCGGCTAGCAGCCACTTCCTTTTGCTGTGTAATTGGCAGCGGTGAGTCGGCATTTTCTCAGGGGTCTTCGTCTGGGTTAGAGGCTCTGCTAATGAGCTCTCAGGCGGTGAAACCTGGTTTACAAATAATATTACTGGAGCTGAGCCATCTCTCAACATCGCTGCGCTGAGCGGACGATTTTTACGAGATGCGAAATCCTGTTCAATGAAAGGAGAATTGGTGCAAATTATGGAGCACGTTTATTACGAAGTTGGAACCTCACTATTGGCGAAGCCACAAGCGCTTTGCGATCTGATCGAATTAGAAGCTGGGCACTCTTGCTTAGTCTACTGCAATTCCCCGTCAGACGCGGACTTTGCAGATGTTATCCTAAAGAAGCGTGGCATATCATCGCTGAAGCTAATCGGTTATGTGCCTCAGATTAAATTGAGCAAGGCGATTCAGCAGCTTCAAAAGAAGGAAGTGGCCGCGCTCGTATTAACGGACGTAGCTGCACGTGGTTTGCCACTAGAGGAGTTTGATATTGTTATCAACTACTCTATTCCAACTGATCCAGAGATATACTTTCATCGGTATGCCTCGGAGACTGAAGAGTGCAAGACAAAGAAGGTAATTAGCCTTGTAGCTGCGCTCGATATTTCTAATTTTCACTACCTTAAAAAGCTTGGTAAACTCGAATTTGTTCAGGGTGTGCTTCCAACTCCCGAGACACTTTTTGTTACTAAATTTGCAAGCCTTCGCGAGCAGGCGATTGAGAAGGGACTCCTTGCTGACACGGGCATTTCAACGCTTGTTGACAACGTTCTCGGTGATGCAAATGCGCGAGATATCGTAGCGTTGCTTCTGCACAATACCCTCTCTGTGATCCCAGCGTTAAAGGCTGCTCCTCCAGCACGAGAAGAGTCAGCTGAATACCGCGAAGAAGAGGAAGAGGACGGGGACGAGGGCGGACGCGGAGACGGACGTCGGAGGCACGGCCAAGGACGAGATCGTGGTGATCGCGGTAATCGTGATGACCGAGGTGGACGTGGCGGACGCGATCGCGATCGTGGGCCGCGCGGAGGTCGAGGTCGTCGAGATCAAGAGGGCGATGAGTTTGAGGATGACGATCAAAGCCAACGCATGTTCATAGAAGGTGCAGACGGCGAGCAACCACGACACGGGCGTGGACGTGGTCGCGGTCGTGATAGAGACCAACGCAGGGACGGCGAGCGGTCTGATGATGACCGTCAGTCTCGACAACCGCGGCAGCCTCGGCAACCACGCCGAGAGATGCTCGTTGATAAGGAAGCGCGTTTGTATGTCGGTGCTGGTTCGCAGCAGGGAGTCTCTCATGAGTCTCTAGCTAACGATGTCGTATCAGCATGCGGAATAAATGCGTCCGACATTCATCGTGTGAGCGTGCGTGGAGCGTATTCGTTTGTTGACGTGCCTGAGGCAGTAGCTGACCAAGTCGTTGAGAAATTGGGCGAGTCTGCTTCAGCAGCTGGTGCCAAATACTTTGTTAAGAAAGCCGTAACACTGACTATTCCACGCGAGGGTGCTCAAGAAGAGACTCATCACTCTGAGCCCGTTGGAAATGGTGGCACTGACATGTCGCACGATGATATCGGCGATGGGCCAACAATGTTGACTGTAGACGAGACAGCCTAAGGCAATCCTTGCTGCCTCAGTAATGTGCCTTTAGGGCAGGTTGCTGAGGCAGTTAGTTTGGATCCCTGCGCAACCACTCCTACTTGCGCAGGGTTTTGCGTAATATTTTCCGCCCCTGAGACCGAAAGGTAGTGTACTTGGTGCTTACTACCTCGACGTAGTTGCGCACATTAGTGATACTTTCATGCGCTTGCAGCTGAGGCCCTTTTGCCGTCATGGCAGTCATGGGCAGCACTCCCACATCTGTTGCTACCACTTCATCACGGCGAATCTTTGCACTCGGAAGTGCAGAGTTAAAAGAGGCCAAAAAGAGCGATATCTCCTCCTCTGAAACACGCGCTGCTTCAGCAGGGCCTGTGTGTGGTACGTACCAGGTGCCGATGCTGGTGTTGTCTCCGCGGGGTACGCAGAAGAATAGCCTTCCATCGCGACTCTCCACACCGATGCCATAGGTTGGGTCAATCTGTCTCGTTGTGATCAGGTTAAAACCTTTGCACCATTGCGGGCGCGGACCCTGTAGGGTTGCATCTGTTGAGATTGAATCGAGCCATGGGCCGAGAGTGTTAACTACACGCTGCGCACGCCATGAGCCTTGGTCGCCCGCAGCTGACACAGAAAATCCGCCGTTCTCAGACTCTGCTACCGCTACCACTGAGGTATTTTCGCATATGGTTACGCCGCGCTTAGTCAGCACCTCTTTAAAATGCTGCGCTATCACCAGGGGCTCAATCATGACAGCGTCATACCAGCACAGTGCTCCATGGGGTGCTAAACCGCATAGCGCCGGCGCATGACGATTTATATAGTCCGATGATGCAACGTAGGGAGCTTTCAGCGGCGATTGCAACAACTTCATCAAAGCGCCGTATGCGAGCGCTGCACACTGAACAGGAAGGCGGCTTTTAAGCCCGAATCGCGAGAGTGGCATTAGGCACGGGAGCGGCTTGATAAGCTCTGGCAGTTCACGCACAAGTGCACTCTGATCGCACAATGATTGTATTACTCGTAGGATATCAGCGCTTTGCAGATACCTAAATCCGCCGTGAATAATCCGCAGCGTGTTGTTTGATGTAGCGCTTGCTAGACCACCCTTTTCAACGATGATAGTTGAAAGCCCACGACGGGAGGCTTCTAGTGCTACGCCCAGTCCAGATATTCCACCACCGATTATGAGAAGGTCAAAGTGCTGCATTCTCGCTTGGTTATATCCTATGCAGGGGTCGCTCGTGAATCAGTAAAAAGTGATTTCAGTGCACTAACGTGGCAACCTTGCGGCATTTAAGGTACCATGAAGTGATACACGGCAAAGTTAGAAAAGCGGTCTTGATGGTCGTAGCTAGACTTTGTTTGTTAATAATACTTTTTGAATAAGGCGCCCCGTGGCGTTGTGCTGAGAAGTAAGAGTTGTTTGTTGAGCGCATGCTCTGCTAGCTAGAAATAATCCCGCAGGGGAGAGAGAGCATTGTGACTTTTATAGGTTTTATCAGCTCTGTATGACCGCTCTTCCGACCCTGAAAGATATCGAAGACGCGCGAGCGCGAATCTCATCGCACCTGCCCATAACTCCTGTTACAAAAGCGCTGACTCTTTCAGAAGAGTTTAAGAAGAATGTCTTTATCAAGTGGGATAACAAACTTCGAACGGGCTCTTTTAAAGAGCGCGGAGCGCTTAACTACCTGCTGAATCTTGATGCTGCGACTCTTGCTCGCGGTGTCTGCGCAGCCAGCGCGGGCAACCACGCTTTGGGGTTGAGCTTTCATGCCAGCAGGCTTGGAGCCCCGTGCCACATCGTGATGCCGGTTAATGCTCCTCTCGTCAAGATGGAGCGCTGTAAGAGTTTCGGAGCCTTGATTACGCAGCAGAGCTCTCTTGCGGAAGCTCTTACCTATGCGCAAGAGATGGCTGTGCAGAACAACCTTACATTCGTTCCTCCATTCGATCACAAGCATGTTATTCACGGGCAGGGCGTGGCGGGCCTTGAGCTGCTTGAGCAGCTGGATGACTTCGACTCTGTGGTCATACCGGTGGGAGGCGGTGGTTATGCAGCCGGTGTTGCCACAGCAATAAAGGCGAAACGCCCCGATGTCTTCATTCTTGGAGTGTGTTCAGAGTGGGCAGTAGAGATGCGGCGTAATCCTGATCTCCATGCTCGTGGGTTTGTCCCTACGACTATTGCTGATGGAATCGCGGTTAAGACCATTGGCAAGTTAACGGCTCCGGTGCTGGATGCTTATGTTGACCAGATTGTAAGCGTGCCTGAGTCAGCAATCGCAAAAGCTATTATCATGCTTTTAGAGCACGAGCATGCCGTTGTTGAAGGAGCTGGTGCAGCTGGTGTTGCAGCGCTGATACAGGGTCATCTGCCATCAAAGTACAACAAGCCTGCGCTGTTTATTTGTGGTAGCAACATTGATACCAACTTACTTTCACGCCTGATTGAGCACGATATGGCTGAAAAAGGCCGTCTATTAAAGATCGGTGTTTCGCTTCCAGATCGACCAGGAATGCTTCATAGCGTGGCAGGAATTATTGCGGCACAAGGCGCAAATGTGCTGCAAGTGCTGCACGATCGATTTTATGCGCGTTTGCCTGGACACGTTGATATTACGGTAGTCATGGAAGTACGCGACCGCGCTCATGGCCTTGAGATCGTCACAGAGCTCGGTAGAGCTGGACTGCCAACGCAGATCTTGTAGTGCCTAATCACAGAGTATTCGATTACTGCGGGCTCTTGTTCTGAGCGGTGCTCTTCTGGCTTCGCTTTTTGAGAAGAATCCGTTGAGGTCGCAGTACAAGCTCGGTTGTTACAGTTCCCTCTGGCTGTTGAAGCGCAGCAAGCACCACTTTGGCAACGCTTTCTGGTGCAATAGCAGCTTCAACGTCATCTTCCGGTGCAAACCGTAACTGATCATAGAATGCAGTTCGCGTGATATCAGGGGATATTGAGCAGACCTTCAGCCCGCTTCTTCGGGCTTCTTCAAAGAGTGAGCGGCTAAAGTGCAGGAGGCCGGCCTTTGTAGCGGCATAGGCGGCTCCGAACGAGCTGCTTTCATATGCAGAAAACGAAGAGATCGTAATAACAGCACCGCGCACCTCTTTGAGGTTTCGAAGCAAGAGATTCGTCATTACGAGAGGGGCAAGAAGGTTTACCGCCATCAGCTCTTCGATCTGAGCAATCGATAGCTCCTCATGCGGAGCGAAGTGCCCGACTCCTGCATTGTTGATCAAGGCGTGTATTGCGTGATGCCGGCGGCGCAGTGTCTCAACAGCGTTAGTTACTTGGTGTATATCAGCGAGATCGACTGCTGTGTGGTGGTAATGCTCAGAAGAGAGGGCTGCCTCGCGTCGCGCAAGGCCGTGGACTGTCCAACCGTTTTCGATGAGCAGCGCTGCTGTTGCCTGGCCGATGCCAGAGGTTGTTCCTGTTACAACTGCCACGGGACGGGGCATATCTTCTCCTTTGGTACGAAGGTTTCTAGTTGATTTACAACTGCGTTAAGTAGCTCTTCTCGTTCGTCCAGAGTATACGACGCTGCTCCATGATCAACTGCGTAAGGGTAGGTAACGATGCGAGAGTGTGGAAGTCGATCCTGCATCTCTCTCAAATAGGTGCTGTTGATGCGAAATACGCCGACTGAGATATCAAGAATCTTATCGATCTCAATGCTAGTCCGTATTCGTTCAATTAAGTCGTGATAGCTTCTCTGCCAGCCATCGACCCGCAAGACCGGATCAAGACAGAGCCGGACAGTAATGCCGTGTTGTACTGCGGTAGTAATCGCATTCAGCCTTGCCTCAAGCGAAGGGGTGCCGTGCTCGAATCGCAGCGCTATGTCAGAGGGTGAAAGAGTCCAGGCAAGAATCATGTTTGCTGCTGGCGTCCACGAAAGTAGGGGTCTAACGTTGACACTCTTCGTTCTAACCTCGACCATCACGTGTGGATTTTTGTGAGCGAATTCGTTCCATAGTGTGCAGTATCCAAAGAGATCTTCCATCGCAAGAAGGTCAGTGTCGTAGGAGACGCACAGATAGGAAGGGGCTCCGTGTAGCGCGCGCGTGGCTTCATTCAGAAAGTCGTCAGTGTTTGCAAATGCGACCAGGTTGGCCGACGAAAACATACCCTGCAGATAGCAATATTCGCACCCGTAAATGCAGTTCAATACAGGAGTAGTATAGAAGAAGCGTGAGTGATCAAAATTCGGCACAAATGGACTGCCGGGATACAGAAATGCTTCTCGTCGAACACCGATAATTAGCTTCTTGGAGCTCTGTTGATGACGCCAGTCTTGTCGTGGTCGATTGAAGAGTTCTTTGTAATTTGAGATCTCAACAATAGTTGCTCTGGGAAAGCGGGCAATGAGCCTGGCGGTAAGCGGCAGGTGACGAGCA
>JBIKWG010000136.1:0-8109 GCA_044356425.1 Bdellovibrionota bacterium
TCTTGTTCAGCCGGGGACCGAGGTCATCTTTCTGCGCACTACTTTTGATACAGTACGGCAGCGCGCTGGAGACATAACCAGCCGACCCCTCTTAAGTGACCTTAAACGTGCCGAAGCGCTCTTTAACGAGCGCGCCCCACTCTATGAGGCGTGGGCTACGATGATCATTGATACTGAGGGGAAAGAAATCGATGTAGTGTGCCAAGAGATCCTTGGACGTTTACAGGGAAATATATGAAAGCTGAATGGTCAGTAACAAGCCGCTCGCGCCTTTGTCTGGTAGTCGGTGACCCGATTGGCCACAGCCTCTCTCCAGCGCTACACAACGCAGCTTATGCGTTAGCAAACGTGAATTTTATAATGGCTGCAGCCACTGTTTCAGCTGCGACGTTAGCCGATGCCCTACGTGGCGTACGTGCGTTAGCCGTACGAGGTCTAGCTGTCACTATGCCACACAAGGTAGCAATCATTAAGCATCTCGACCAGCTCAGCCCATTAGCTGAACAGATCGGAGCGGTGAATACGGTGCTCAACGAAGAGGGTGTGCTTACAGGGTACAACACTGATTGGCTCGGTATCGTTAATCCACTAGAGCGTCTCTGCTCGCTGCGCAAAAAACAGGTAGCAGTTCTTGGAGCAGGCGGTGCTGCGCAGGCTGCAGTTTTTGGATGCATGCAGCGCGGATCTCTTGTAACGGTGTACAACCGCACTCAGGAAAATGCTTCTGCTCTTGCCAACCGCCTTCACTGTTCGTTTGGCAACCTTGCAAACACCGAGGCCATTACCGCCGCAGATATCGTTATCAATACGACCTCTGTCGGCATGTCCGATCTTTCTGGGCAATCTCCGCTTCCTGAGGGGGTCCTACGACGTGATCAGATAGTGTTTGAAACGATTTATGCCCCCTACACTACTCAGCTCGTTCAGCAGGCGCTCGATTGCGGTGCGCAGATCGTATATGGGCTTGAGATGTTCCTTGACCAGGCAGTAGCACAATTTGAACTTCATACGGGTGTCAAGGCTCCGCGAGAAGAGATGGAAAGAATTCTTCGAAACGCTTCAAGGGCGTGACCTATCAATCTAAATCATTTATAATTGCGCCCTCGTCGGATAGTTAAAGAGCCTTTTTAAAAAGCTCGCCGATTGGAGATCTGCACAGACAAGCACGTATAGAGATCTTTCTATGAGTCCAGCTCGAGTTGAAAACAGATACTGTCTTCCAATCATCAAACGCAAACGGGCAGATGTCCAAGCGATGATCGAAGAGAACATAGCGAAGTTTCGCTATCTTGAAGTTTGGCTCGACTACATTGAAGACATCGAGCCTGGCTTTGCAGCTTCCCTGGTCGGGCTCTATCCCCATCGCCTGATTATGATATTCAGACGACAGAATCTTGATCCCATGAAGATGTCGTTTGAAGATCGCTTTCAGATACTGAAGACCCTGTCGCGTAAACAGGTGCTGGTAGATATGGATATATCTGTGCAAGCCGAAGAGATATCTCGACTGCAAAACGAGCGTGTTCCCCTTAAAACAATTCTTTCATATCATAATTATGCTCTCACTCCCTCTGACACTGAACTGCGTTCTATAACCGCTCGCATGGAAGGCTGGGGAGCCTATATCATAAAAGTCGCTACTCACTGCACTACCCAGCGCGACGCTTTGCGGCTTCTTACGCTACTGATTGAATTACGCGAGTCGGGCCGCAAGAGCATTATTCTAGGGATGGGTAAACACGGAGTAATCACCAGGGTCTTTGGCACCGTCTGGGGCAACGAAATGGCTTTTACCCCACTAGAGGCTACGGCACGCTCTGCTCCAGGACAGCTTACTGTTGATAAATTAGACACGATTATGCAGGCTCTTGGGTGATAGACTGAGAACCATCCCTCGCGTATATAGTCAGCACCGAAAGGTTCTGAGAATGAGTTGTTTTTTTGCCTTCGTTCACTGCAGACTGTTGTTCCGATGCACCTCTGCCAGGTTAAAGCAAACGATGAGCCCTCGATGTGGCAAACGCCCCTTGATGCTTATTATATTGGAAAGATACCTCTAAAAACCCGAAGAAAAAAGGAGTCCCCGTGGCAGGAAATTCATTTGGAGAGCTGTTCAGGATTACTACCTTTGGAGAATCGCACGGAGGCGCCGTAGGAGGTGTGATCGATGGTTGCCCTCCGGGTGTGCCAATCTCCGAAAACGAGATTCAACATGAGCTGGATCGCCGAAAGCCCGGCCAAAGTGATATTACTACGCCACGCAAAGAAGAGGACACAATACACATTCTCAGCGGAATTTTTCAGGGTGAAACTACCGGCACTCCGATCTTGATGTTGGCTCACAATCGCGACACCCGCTCTGAAGACTACCACAACTTAAAGGATCTCTACCGCCCCTCCCACGCAGACTTTACCTACCAGCAAAAATATGGTCGAAGAGATTGGCGCGGCAGTGGGCGAGCCTCAGCTCGTGAGACCCTGGCCCGAGTTGCGGCGGGAGCGATCGCGAAGAAATTTCTTCGCCTAACCCTAGGTATAGAGATCATCAGCTTTGTAGAGCATGTAGGAGCTATCGGTTCATGCGTTGACTGCAATCAGGTGACAACAGCTGAGGTAGACTCCAACATTGTCCGCTGCCCCGATGTAGCAGCTGCGCCGAAGATGATTGAGCTTATCCGAACAGTTCAAAACGAAGGTGACTCAATCGGCGGAGTTATTAGAGGGATAATCAGAAACGTTCCAGCGGGACTTGGAGAGCCTGTATTCGATAAGCTGCATGCCGACCTCGGCAAGGCAATGCTTAGTATAAACGCCGTCAAAGGTTTTGAAATTGGCCTTGGCTTTAACAGTGTTCACCTAAAGGGCAGCGAGCACAACGATCCATTCACGATGAAGGATAGTACGGTCGGTACAACAACTAACAACGCCGGGGGGGTCCTAGGAGGGATTTCAACCGGCGAGCCGATTCTATTCCGTGTTGCTTTTAAGCCTGTCGCGACGATAGCCAAAGAGCAGTCAACGGTTACGCTACACGGCGGTGCCACAACGCTAGCAGCGTCAGGGCGTCATGATCCGTGTGTGCTTCCGCGGGCTGTTCCGATCGTCGATGCCATGGCGGCGCTTGTGATTATGGACCACTATCTTAGACAGAGAGCGCTGCGAGGATAGCGCCGCTTCACTGAGGCGCATCGCTCAACAACAAAAATTTGCACCGGAGCGCTTGAAAGGTATCCCCTAAACAAGCTACCAAGGAATTCGTCCGAACCGCTGTTTTAGCCATTCATATTCAGCCGTACTAGCAGCATCAGCTTAAGCATCCTCAAGTAAGCGTGAGACCCCACTCTGTACATGAAGCCCGCGTACAACCAACGGATACGGATTAGCGTGTCGATGCAGCCGCGCGCACGGTCCACCATACTGCAACAGATTGGCAAGCCACGGTCGAACTTGAGCGATCTCGCCACCTATCGGCGCTGTTGCTTCAACTAAATGGACCCGCTCAATCTGCTCTTCGGCGAGTCGCCCCCAAGAAATAGTTGTCAATATGCCAGCGCCCCACCAACGCTCCAATACGATCAAAAACCCAGCTCTCTCCAACCCAACCAGACGGAGTCGGAAAATCAAATATTCGCTCAACTGTTCCGTCCAGATGCACCTCAAGCTGTGTTGACGAGACAAAAGGAACGCGCAAACTCAGCGCGGTTGAAAGAAACTCTGGCAACCAGCGATCATCATCTTCAAGAAACGCAATGTGAGTGCCCTTTGCGCTTGCAAGGGCTGCGTTGACTGCAGCAGTCTGATTGTTCTCAGCAGCCCGACACGCAACGAACCCGAAACGATCTGCAAAACCTTTTGGAACAACCTGGTCGCGATCTATTCCCACTAATATCTCAAGTTCGACTCCCTGAGCCCTAATAGATCTGAAGGCTTCTTAGAAGAGGCTTTATCGAGAGAACCGTGATGGAACAATCACAGAAACTAAGGGCATACAAACCACATTATGTGCGAAGTATTCTCTCTACCGCAGCGCCTAAAGAAGTTAGTGTTGCTGGTAAGACTCGCCGAGAAAAACTCTTCTCATGGCTGTGTATTCCCACGACACAATATCCTAAAAACTCAAGAGCTTTCTTGCGCACTCAGGGCTTAACCAATAAATACAACACCTAGAGCGCCAGAGCCGAATTCAATTATGCTGGCACCAAAGAGGAGTCGAATCGTAAGCGGGATTCTGTTTCAAAGCTCCTTTCAGAGCCACATGGTCATTCATCTGGGCGCACCGTTGCCGGCACGCTCTAGCGACACTACCCGAAGGCCCGGCGCGAGCCACACCGTCTATGTTTCCATAGAGAGCCTTCCTATTTGGTCTTGCTTCGGCTGGGGTTTACCAAGCCACGAAGTTACCTCCGTGCTGGTGAGCTCTTACCTCACCGTTTCACCCTTTCCTGCTTACACAGGCGGTCTTCTTTTCTGTGGCACTTTCCGTCGATCACCCGACGCCGTCGTTAACGGCCAACCCGCTCTGTGAAGTCCCGACTTTCCTCTCAGAGTATTACCCCCAAGCGACCACGCACTCGACTCCTCTTTGCTACAAGCTTTATTCCTCCGGCAGCCGTAAAATGCGGCCACACCCTGGGCACTTTAACACATCTCCGCGAGAAAGCTGCACTATCGCCTGAGGTCCGACACGAATAAAGCAACCACCGCAGGTATCCTTGTTGACTAACTGCACCACTGGGTCTGACGGGAAGCGATCTCTTACTCTATTATACAGAGTCAGAACGGCACCTTGACCAATTATCGCCGCCTTTTCTGAGCGCACTGCCTGGGCTGAACTAATTTGCTCACCGATATTTTTCAAGGCTTCAGCAGCCTCTTTTTCTGCGGCTGTCAACTCGTCCCTTAATCCTGCGATAACAATCTCGCCATCGGCCGCCTCTTTCTCTAAAATCTCAACTTCCCGCATGACGCCAAGCAGAAGGTCTTCTCGCTTTCCAATCTCTTTAGACACGAACATTACTTCTCGTTCTGCGGCCTGCTGTAACTTGTAGCTGCCAAGTGTACTCAGTGCGCGCCTACGGTCATTTATTTTATCTCGCTCTAATTTTATAGCCTTCTCTTCACGCGCAACCAAACCTTGCCTATCAGCCAATACACGAGACCTCGCATCACGCTTCACAAGATGAGCTTGCAGAGCCTGCGAACGGGAAAGTAGGTCAGCCTCTACTTTTTTCTTCTCTACTGATAGAATCGCTAACTGAATATCTATTGTGCTGAGATCTATTAAGGCTGGAAGCAGCGGAGTGGCTGGGGTCTCTGACATACGTATCTCCTTATGTCGTAATAACGGAGATACTAGGAGTTTCCTCCAATTTTATACAGCAAAAAACCAACTTTTATCAGCTTTTCTGCGGGGGCCAGAACATAGAAGTCAACCCCCGACTGTCTCGTTGGGTTGAAGTCCGATACGAGCGTTAGCCCTCTCGGCTAATTCAGTTGCGTTCCTGGCGCATTCGCCAAGATAAAATCAAGGATTGATTGAACCTGAATATTAGTATTATCTGAAGGCAAACCTAGGTCTGGGACACACAGGATAGGCCCAGCACGAACAATCGCCGAAATACTGACGCGTCCGTTACGTGGTGTTACCAACAGAGCGCCGCCTGAGTCTCCCTGGCATGTGTCTCCACTTCCGTCACTAATAGTATCTATCGAAAAGTCTGAAACTCCAGCCACCGCGAGAGTTGTTGCTTTTAGAGGTGTATCACCCGCCTTTACGCGCTCGATTACATCATCCCCCTGCTCATCAATACCAAACCCGTAAATCACCACACTGCTACCACGTTGGACATCTTCGGATACAAGTAGCGGTACGGGATTTACAGCTGCTGGCTTAGCTAGAGTAACAACAGCAACATCATACTCATCTGAGCTACTTCTTGGGTCATACCTCGGATGAATTGCTATTCGAGAAGCTTCCGCTTTAAAGCCTTTAGAGACGACAACTGTACGAATTCCAGGTTTTGGAAAGCAGTGGGCCGCCGTTAACACATGGCGGGGAGTGATGTAGGTGCCGCTACAGTAGCCTACATCCGTTGCAACAAGCGCTATTGCAGCCGGGGCAGACGAGCATTGAGAACCCCCTGCGATCTTCAAGGTTGTGCATGGGTCAACTTCCGCAGAATTAGAACCGCCGCTACCACACCCGACTGCACCACCGCAGACCACCGCAATTAAAAATACACTAGCTATCCGACCAATAATCATACGCAATCCACAAAGAAGGAGCTGTACCGGTGAAGCACAGGACACTGAGGCACCAGCCTAAGCCGACCCCCCACAATCCCAGAGCTGACTCGGCAGATCAAGGCTAAAAACTCGTGGGTTCGTTGATAACTAAGCTCCAGCGTGGTAGCTAGAAGAGCAAGAGTCTAATTCCACAGGATACTACTTACCATGGGCTTTACCTGCGGCATCGTAGGGCTTCCAAATGTTGGGAAGTCAACCATTTTTAACGCATTAACCTCGGCCAAAGCTGCCGCGGCTAACTTTCCGTTCTGTACTATCGAACCAAACACTGGAGCGGTTCCCGTGCCGGATCCGCGACTTGAAGTGTTGGCTTCGATGGCGAAATCTCAAAAGATTATTCCAACACAGATGACTTTTGTTGATATCGCCGGGCTTATTCGCGGAGCATCCAAGGGCGAGGGATTAGGAAATCAATTTCTCGGCCATATTCGAAGTGTAGATGCTATTGCTCACGTAGTACGCTGCTTTGATGATGAGAATATCGTGCACGTGGATGGCTCAGTTAATCCACGTCGTGATGTTGAAACAATCGACACCGAGCTCATCCTTTCAGACTACGATGCAATTCAAAAGCTCAAGCTCAAGATTGAAAAGACAGCTAAGTCAGGAGACAAAGGCGCCAAAGCCAAGCTAGCTCTGGCGGATGGACTTGAGAGTTGGCTCGGGCAAGGAAAGCCCGCCCGCGCTTTTGCCACGTCAAGTGCAGCTGCCAACGCCATGCCCGAAGACCTAGCAGAGGTGCTGCAGAATCTACTCACCTCAAAGCCGGTGCTATTTGTTGCGAACGTTCCTGAGTCGGAGCTGAACCATATCCCAGACCCTAAAGGCTCTCTTCCAGTTGATGCGCTGGCGGCGTATGCACAAGAGACGAACTCAGCTCTAGTGACTATCTCTGGAAAAGTTGAATCAGAGATCGCCGAACTTAGCGCCGATGAGCGAAAGGAATTTTTGTCATCCTTAGGTCTTGAAAGTTCCGGGCTCGATCGCTTAACCGTTGCAGGCTACAAAACGCTAAACCTGATAACTTTTTTTACTGTAGGCCCAAAAGAAGCTCATGCATGGACCGCACCAGCAGGAAGCACGGCCCCCCAGTGCGCAGGAAAAATTCACTCTGACTTTGAGCGGGGATTTATCCGAGCTGAGGTGATTGCGTACAACGATTTCGTTGAAGCCGGTAGCGAAGTTAGGGCAAAAGAGCTCGGGAAAATGCGCACTGAAGGAAAAGAATACACGATGGCCGATGGAGACATCGTTCATTTCCGGTTCAACGTGTAGCAGATAGAGTCGGGCCGCGCTTTCAGGGCATCCTAACAATCGAACAGCCTGCATGCCTAATGATAGGGCAGCAAACTTGGTTCGACTTAATGCCAATTCGGTTCTACTCATTCTCAATGCAACTTATGGCACTTATCGCCCTTATTTCTGGTGCGGTTAGCTTCTATCTGTATCGCGAGGTGTTACGCGAGGCCCGTCGGGTGCAGGTGTCTATAGCAACTATCCCGAGAGGCACTGGTTACTTTGCACTAACCACAGCGGGAGATGTGAAACGGTGTTTCGGAGAAATAAACTCATATACAACTGAAGATGGCGGGCAATTCTCGGTCACATATACTGCTTGGCTAGCAGCTCATATTGGCAGCAACAAGAATATCTACGAAGCCTCAGGACACCTTATTTTCAATCCGCTAGGACAGCTTGGGGGAGCTCTTCTCAAGACCACAGTCAACGGAGCAGCAGTGAGACTCGGCGCAGTAAATATCAATCCTATTACCGTAATGTTGGCTGTGGGACCTGAGGGCTCAG
>JBIKWG010000008.1:0-29497 GCA_044356425.1 Bdellovibrionota bacterium
CATCGCTTCAATCTCTTTCTGAAAAAGATCCTCATCAATCCCACTGACGAGAGCGCGATAGTTTTCGCTGATGATGGAGTTGAGCACGAAGATGGCCGTTTTACACTGGATGAGATGGTTCATCGTGTGCGTACGCTGCTCGTATCAAGTGGCCTCTCTAAGCGCATTGCTCCGCTCGTTGTTGTGATGGGCCATGGCTCGTTTAGCACCAACAACCCTTTCCGTTCTGCATATGATTGTGGGGCATGTGGGGGTCGGCCAGGACGGATGAATCCGCGGGTGTTCGCGATGATGGCGAACCGTGCTGATGTGCGAGCTAAGGTCTGCGAGTTGGGAATCGAGATTCCCGATACAACGACATTTCTGGGTGCGTTTCATAACACCTGCACCGATGAAGTTGAATACTTTGATCTCGACCAGCTTAATGATTCAAACGCTAAGATATTTGAAAAGTTCTCAGCAGATGTTGATGTTGCGCGGGCACAAAATGCCCTTGAACGGTGTCGTCGCTTCGATGATACCGACGTGCGCACAGTCCAGCAGGCGATCGCTCATGTAGAGTCACGGGCCCATCATATTGCGCAACCACGCCCTGAGTACGGACACGCTACAAATGCGATGTGCTTTGTTGGCAGACGGGCTGTTACTAAGGGGCTATTCCTTGACCGAAGATCCTTTCTAGTTTCCTACGACCCAGAAATTGACCATGAGCTCAGTGCGCTCCGAAATCTGCTGCGAGCAGTGATTCCAGTGTGTATGGGGATAAACCTTGAGTATTTCTTCTCAGCACTAGATAACCAAAAGTACGGAGCTGGCACCAAATTGCCACACAATGTGACCTCGTTGTTAGGGCTTATGACAGGGTACTGCAGCGACCTGCGGACTGGCCTACCTGCGCAGATGGTAGAGATTCATGAGCCGGTGCGCTTGTTGATAGTTATTGAGCAGAGTCCTGAGAAGCTTAAAGAGCTGTTGGCAAGTGAGCCCGAGCTGCTGCGCGTGATTGATAACCACTGGGTTACTTTGATGACGTATTCGGCTGAAGCAAACACCTTGCAACACTTCGATTATACCGGTTCGTTTGTGCCTTTCGATGAACTGACAGTCGATATTCCAACTGTTTCATCATCTTTGTCGTGGGTCTTAGGCAAGAAAGATCACCTCGACTTTGTTCGAGTTGGTTAAGGGTAGGGGTTATGAACGAGACCTTGTTACAGATGATGATGCGATACGTTGGAGCGCTGATCTTTGTTGGCCCCCTGTGTTCGCTAGTTGCGCTATCAATCGTTGGCTTTACGCCGCTACGAACCAGAGAGCGTCTTATTAAACGAGTTGTTGCCATTGGGCAATCAATCGGATTTTTTAGCGCTTTAATCGTTGTCTACCAGGTGATCCATCACTTTGTTGTTCACGGTCGTATAGAACCGATTCAGATCGTTCACAGGCACCTCTTTGAGTTTGGGCATCACTCGGTTGAGTTTGCGCTGCAGATTGATGCAATCAACATCTGGTTTGTGTTAATGGCGATGGTGCTTTCAAACATAGTGGGCGTTTTCTCGCAGCATTACCTGCATCGAGATGTGGGGTTCTTTCGTTTTTTCTTCCTCATCGTGCTTTTCTTGAACGGCGTGCTTATCGTGTTTATGGCAAACACCTTTCAGGTGCTCTTTATGGGGTGGGAGATCGTTGGAATCACCTCTGCGCTGCTGATCTCATTTTTTACCATTCGCCGCGAAACGATTGATAATGCCTTGCATGCTTTTTGGGCCTACCGGGTCTCTGATGTGGGGTTGTTGTGTGCAGCTATTTTAGTTGCTGCCTTCGTTCCTAATCAGGTGTTTAGCGGTTCTCACGGTGAGTTAAAGCGCTTGCCTGAGACGCTGGCAACACTGGTTCCCTTTCTATTGCTCTTCTCTGCTATGGGCAAATCAGCCCAGTTTCCATACTCATCATGGTTGCCTCGAGCTATGGAGGGTCCAACGTCATCGAGTGCTATCTTCTATGGTGGGCTCTCGATTCATGCGGGAGTATATCTGTTACTGCGTCTGCGGATGGAGTACGAAGTGCCGACAAGCTTACTGCTCGTGATGGCCGCTGTTGGCTTGATTTCGTGCATTTACGGGGCATTGCTCAGTCAGGTGCAAAGCGATGTAAAGAGTGCGCTTGCATACGCATCCCTCTCTCAAGTCGGAATCATGTTTGTTGAGATCAGTCTGGGCTGGTGCTACATGGCTACGATTCACTGTCTTGGGCACGCATTTTTGCGCACCTATCAGATATTGAAGTGCTCATCGATAATTCATCAATTCGTTAGTTTTGAGGATGCACACCAAAATGACGCCGAGCGCGTGAAAGCCCGCTTCCTACCGATCTTGTTACGGCGCTCAGCGTTGAGCAGATTGTTTAGCTTTTCGTTCGATTTGGCTCTTCGGGCAGCTTCAGGTCCGAGTGAGTTAGTTGCCTTCTTGGAGCGCACCTCAGTAGCCCTGCAGCGCCTGGAAGAGCGTTGGTTGCGTGTGCTGTCAACGATAAGCAGACGGTAGGAGAGTGCGATATATGGAGACCCAGCAGATTGATCTAACGTTGACACTGATAGGGCTGTTTTTTCTGGCTTCCCTAATTGAGCTCATACGAGAGCGTCGCGCTTCGCGTCGTTTCTGCCGCGGCTCAGCGGTAGCATTCGGAGTGCTCGGATTAGGGGTAGCTATGGCGCAGAGTATGGCAGCTCGAGTTCACATGGGAGGATTCTCAATTGTTCCGCCATCTGCTGTAACAGGCGGATATTCGCAACAATTGCTCTTTGAGGGTCGTCACTTGGCGACCGTGGTGAGCATTCTGATATTTCTTGGCGGAGTGTTATTTGCCCCCTCAAAGCCTCTTGTGCGGGTCCATCTGAGCCGCGTGTTTTTCTTGCAGGGGCTGTTGGTAGTGCTCATTCAATCGCAGTCTATGGTGGTGTTTTTGGCCACCGCTGTGCTGCTCTTCTCGTTTTTCATCATCTCAATGCGATACTACGTTAGCAGCCTGCCTGAAGATGATCGCGGGGCGCTACGCTCGTCTTCATTCTCGGTATATCATGCGGTTACAATAACACTCCTGCTTGCAGCGTTGATACTGCGCGGGCTCTCTGCTGTCGATGTGTTGCCGGTGACTGCTGCGCTTCAGACGCTTGACCTTGTGCTGCTGTCACTCGGGGCAGCAGTTGCGGTGGGATTATTCCCATTTCATGGGTGGGTTATCCCATTTCTCGGAGCTCCGCGTAGTACTGTTTTTCTTCCCATGATGTGCATTCAAGCGGGTATGCTGCTCTTTTTTCGGCTCTATATGCCAATTGTGGCTGAGTATCAGAGTGAGCACCTGCCGTTTCTTGTGATTCCGGTTCTAGGCTTAGTCTATGCAGCACTGCTGTTCTTCGGTGAACGGCGACTGAAGCGAATTCCTGGATATCTCTACATTAGCCACGTCTGCTTGATGGCCGTGTGCGTTACCGGATTAGGTCATTTAGGAACGACAGTCTCGCTGCTTGATGGTGTAAACGTAGCAATCGCTGTGCTGGGCTTGATGGGGGTGTGTTCACTCTTAACGAGTCGCTTCGGAGTGCGCGGTGTGTTGAGCCCAACGGGTCTTGGACACCTCTTTCCAGAGCTGGCTGTTTGCTATCTCATCTGCGTGTTGTCGTTGGTGGGCTTTCCCGGGACGCTTGGATTTATTGAGGAAGAGGTGATGCTCGGTCAGGGCGTTGAGCACCATCATGGTATGGTTGGAATTATCGCGATCGCGTTGACTCTGAATGGATTCTCAAGCTTTAGGCTCTTTGCGCGCATCTTTTATGGCCAGCCGTTTGAGGGGCGAGATGTTGAGACGCGCTTAACGCTGCGTGAGAGATCTGTAATATTAGTTGTCCTGGCAGCGCTCGTAGTTAATGGTCTGGCTCCATCGTTGTTGGTTGATACACTGACCGATTTAGCGTCCTAGCAAATAGGATTGTGGCCTACCAGCGGCAGCCAGTCTGTTTGGTGGATGCGCCGATTAAAGCGGCTAACAAGAGCAGACATGTCTTTTGTAATGGCGTACTGGTACCTGTTTTTTGGCTCATATCACAGCTTTCTTTGCACATAGTTAAGCGGCGCACCTCTTGCGTTCTTTTATTTGCAGCAGAGAAAGAGCACTGTTACCCTAACGCGATGAATCCGCTCTTTAGCTTTCGTTCTCATAAAGACCTTACGTTGCTGGTCTACACTCCGTGGTGGCAGCAGGGGATCGTTCATGGAATGACTACGAATGAGCTGCGTTTTCGTGATGAGGCTTTGGATGCCGATGCCGCGCGGCTAGGACAAGCAACTGGATGTGAGCACGTGGCACTGCTTAATCAGACCCATAGTGATACCGTGCAGGATATGCGCTCTATTCAACTTATCCAGCCGCTGCTGGACAGGTATGGAGACTTAACGAAGCGCGTGGAGGGCGATGCCTGGCTCTTTTCGCGTGAGCCGTCGCAATCTAAGGCCGTGCTTGCATGGGGTATTCTGACAGCAGATTGTGTTCCAGTTGTCATTCGCGGACGCAGTGGGTGGGGGGTTGTGCATGCCGGTTGGAGAGGGCTTGCAAACAAAATTATCGAGAAAGTAGTCATTGCCCTGGGTGGTGCGCACGAGGCAGCCGTATTCGCTGCTGCCGGTGCTCCGCTCTATGAAGTTGGGCTGGAAGTCATCTCAGCGATTGGGCCGTCGGCTGTCGTCTACTCTGTGTCCGAGAGCGGTCAGAAGGTTGCTCTTGATACGGCAGCAACAGCGATTCGTCAGTTGCAAGCGGTTGCACCCAGTATTAGTGCAGAGAAAGCCTCGCTGTGTACCTTGGCAGATGCACGGTTTCATTCATTTCGTCGTGACGGGCAGCAGGTTGGGCGTTGCGTTACGTTTGTAGCCTGAGGGGGGAGGCCCCTTAAGAGCTTAATTCGCTAACAGCGGGTGCCGCACAATGTGTGCAGGGAGAGACAGAGACTCTGACTCTCTGAGGCTCTCTAGGTTTGAGCATCACAAGGCACTGTTAAAATGCCGAAATAATTGAATGATAGAGAAGATTGTTTCGCCCTCTGTGCAAACTTTGGGCGCGGCGCACTATGTAGCAAAAAAACACCATTCACAGATATTTGACAGCGCAGCGTGGTAGTTACACTGGGCTAACGAATGATTGTTCGCTGATATTTTAGGTATCTTGCGGCTAAAACAACTCGTTTGAATGTTTCTCGCTATTGCCACTCACCAAATATGCAAAAGCCCCTACTTTTTTTACCGCGGCTCGCTAAAAAGTTGCTATAATAGGGAGTGTAGTAGGGAAGTGTTTGCTTAGTTTTCTGTCGTCCAACACCTGCCAGCCTTTGAAAGCTGGACCTTTTGATAGGAAGAATTGCTAATGGAACGCACCGAGCGCGAGTTGATTCACCGAGCTTTAGTAACAAACTTCGAAGTGCGCAAACTCTACGACCAGCATAAAGAATACGAAGAGAGGCTCAAGAAACTTTCGCGTCAGCCCTACCTTACTGCAACTGAAGAGCAGGAGCTCCGTCGACTCAAGCAGCTTAAGTTGCACGGAGTCGAGCGCATGATTCGCTTGTCGGCTGAGGGGTAGCAGCACAGCAGAAGACATAAGCAGCTCTAATCAGAGAGAGCAGCTGACTGGTTGGGTGAAGAAGGTAATTGAAATCGCCTGAGCGAGGTCTCTGGCGGGCAAGCAGGCTGCATCAGAGAGCAGGAGCCCCGCTGCTCTTGTTCGGCTATTCGGCTCCCAAAAAGCGAAATGGGATCCCTTTTGGGGATCCCACCTCTAGAATTCGCTGGCGTAATCGCCAGTGAACGTGGCAAGTTTTTTGGACCTTGCCTTATGCGGCTCTACGGCGAGTACGAATCTTCGTCTTCGCATTAAGAATCGCATGGCGCGTCTTATCAGGGTCGAAACCAAAGTAGCGGCAGATGGAACGGAACGAGAGCACGTACTCTTCGTCCTCATCCATCAGGTAATCAAGTGCCTCTTGCCGAAGCTCAGGCCCTGAGCTGAGATCCTCAATGGTGCGAAGGATCATCGCACGCATCAGTTCACTCACCGCTGTGTATCCTTTACCGCCGAGATACGCACTATCCATTTCAGGTAATCGATCAGAACTGCTCACCGTAGACTCCGTGTTGTTATAAGTCACACTACTCCTTTGAGGCTCTTAGAAAGCAGTGCTATTCCCTTGTTCACCGATGCTCGGGAGGAAAGAGAATTGAACTGCCGCAGGCGCCTCTAAAACCTGTGAGCAAACATTATTAACCAGCCACCAGCAGAGTTCCCTGCTAGCGACAACTTGAAGAGAGTTATGGTGTTGCCGTGGGTTTATGGCGCCTTAGGCGTCAATAAATATCAACTTTGAAAAAAAACTCCTAAAAGCGCTGTTTTTGCGGAGCTTCTGGGTCGGTAATAGGTTGTTTTTGCCCTGCTATTAGCGTAGTCGCTCTAGGGCAAAATCAATTACAGCATTCAAGGCGTCAGGATACTGCGAGGGTTGCGCCGAAGAGAGTGCCCAGGCTCGATAGAGCTCTTCACGGGCAGCTTCTGCATGGTCAACCGCAAGCTGCTTCGCTTCAGCAATAACAGCACTGTTCCGCAGGAATTCGATCGCTCTCTCAGCAAATGCGCGCTCAGCTTCCGGTGACTGCGGAGGTGTAAGCAGCTTCTTAGCTTCAGAATCGCCACTTTCAATCCACAGCACGTTCACTAACGATGGTTTGCGTTCGGTAATATCTAGGCCAGGACGCTTGCCGAGGGTTGCCTCATCGGAGGTTACATCAAGGATGTCATCAATAATCTGGAACGCGACCCCAAGAGATTGCCCAAAGTTTGACATGTGTTCGCAAACTTCTTCGTGTTGTTCAGCTATGTGGGCTGCACAAAATGCGGCTAATCGGAAAAGTGCGGCAGTTTTGCGGTGTGCAATCGTTAAACTGGTTGCTCGAGAGTGCGCCTCTTGATGCAAGAGTGTTTCAAGAGCCTCACCCTCAACGAGTTCAATGCACGCCTGCTCTGTAGCCTTGATGATGATATCGTCAAGTTTAGCACACAGGCCGAATGCGCGCGTTAGCAAGAAGTCGCCAGATAGCAGAGTAGCTGGCGTGCCATACTTAGCGTAGGGAGACTGGTGATGTCGACGAATCGGCGAATCGTCAATAATGTCATCGTGTAGCAGGGTTGCCATGTGGATCAGCTCAATACCAGCACAGATATTAAGTAGATCGTGGTTGGTGCCCTGCACCCCAAACGCCTTAGCAGCAAGAAGGGTAAGCGCCGGTCGTATGCGCTTACCGCCGAGCTGCAAGAGATACTCAGGTATGTCGCGCATGAGCGCCACGTCAGAGCGAAAGCTTTGGCGAATCGTTGCTTCAACGTCTACAAGCTCAGGTACAAGCGATAGTGCCTGAGCAAAACGCTCTCTCGTAGAAGCAGGTTGTTCGGTCGTCTCTAACACAGTTTCTAACCGTCCGGTAATGAATGTCAGCAGGTACTAAAGATCTCTGCTGGGACCCGCGCATGCGGGTCGCAGTCGTGGGCGACATAGTAGTCCGTCGTGCTGCGGACTATTATCTTCTGTTCCAAACCTACCATAAGCACCAGTTTCATCAAGCGGAAGCTTTCTATATAGAGAGGTCTATTTAGGGGGGTGGCGGTTGCCCGGCAGACACTCTATAGGGCAACAAAGAGCATTCTTTGCCACGGCTAAGCTGCTACCGTCGACGCACGTTAAATGCTATCAGTTTGCTACCGTCGATGACGATAGACCTACGGATGGTCTTGTGCCCTTTACCTGAGATCGTAAGCCGTACCTGCGTACCGTATTCGATATCTCTCACCCTAAAATATCCGCCTCGAGAGCTTCTGATGAGACCTCCTGTCGAGGTCCGAATTGTAGCTCCGCCGACTGGTTTTCTATGCATTAATACTCTGCCCACTAGCTGATACCTATTGCGAGTACCGATCAGCGTTACCTGATTTTCTGTTGCGATTGGGCCGATCGTCTGGGAAGTTGAAAATGTAACTCCGCGATGAGATGCTGTAATGACGCAGCGGACCCCAAAGCGCACGTTAGGCAGCACAAAACCTCCATCAGGCGCAGAAGTTGTGACTCCGCAGCTTCCACCATTAATCACCACACCTTCTAGTCCCCGTCCTATGCTGTCCAGCACCCGCCCGTATAGAGGCACTAGGATGGCTGAACCACGGACAGTCTGAGCCTCATCACCTCTTACGACGCCGTTCAGTGAGCTTAGCCTCCAGGCAGGATGGTTAAACAGAAAATGATACGAGAGACCAAGGGGTAGCCCTCCGAAACGAACTATTCCTGCGCTATCTGACGACCTTTTGCCAAGGAGACCGCCATCAACAAGCACGTCCGAGATCGGCTGCCCTTCGCTATCAAGCAGCTTTACTTCTAGTGTAGCGCCGCAACCGAAAACATAAGGGGCCTTTCGTGGGGTTGAGTACACGTGTGAATGACTTAAATCGCCACCCAACGTTGGCCATTCATTTACATCGCATGAGCTCCCTTTGGTATCCCAGACGAAGAGCCAGCCGTCTTCATCAACCGCTACGATCTCATTACCGCCGTCGTTATCGACATCGGCGATGACAGGCATCGTTTGACGACCATCGATCATTAGTTTTGTTAATTCCTTGGCTTTGGCCCCAGATGAGTCAATTACATATACTGAGCGGCTGCTCGGCTCACGAACAACTACATTCTGTCTTCCAGAGCCATCAACCTGTCCAACAGCGGGTTTATGGCCTACCCAATACCACCCCGTAGATTTCGACCAGCCTGGGAGAGCGGTTCCATCGTGCTGAATAGCGAATAGTGAGCTTGAGAACCATGAGGTTCCAATAACTTCAGGTCGGCCGTCTTCATTAAGATCTGCCACCGCAAAACTCTCAATACGCGTTTTCCAGCTGTCTCCAAAGGGTGAAGGGATCTTAGTTGGCCAGCCAGGGAGTTCACGACCATCTGCATTCACAGCATGCAGGTGCTCTGCTGCGCTGTATACTAATTCATTTATCCCATCTTGATTGAGGTCTGCTACAGCGGCCGTAGTTACTAATGCCTGTTCTGTTTCGACTTTAAATTGTGAGATAAGGGTACCGTCTAAACCGAATAATCGCACATTCCCCTGCTGCGTAGGCCCCACGATTACCTCGTTTAACCCATCGCCGGTTAGGTCAGCGATCAGTGGTTGGATATCAATTGCCTCGCCTTTGTCCAATAACTTTCCACCCTCCCAACCAGGAAGGTCTCTTAAATCAGCATCCAAGAGCTGTACATACTGCGAGTATTCCACAGTTTTAGCCTCTTTAATGTTCGGGTAGAATCGAGCGACCTCTCCTCGCTGAGCGATGAGCGGCACTGGTGAGCTCCCCACAACTCCGATGGAGGCGGCATCTTGCAGCCCCCGATATTCAGAGTAGTCTGGTGTATCACTCCATGCCCAAGCAACGCGTTCGGTGAGTAGTTCGCCCTCTGAAGAGTACACGCGATCGACAGGGCCTATTCCAACTATCTGCTTGCGTCCATCCTGCCTGAGCTCAGCGATGCGTAGGGTGCCGATGGCGCCTGTTGCTGAGGGAGGAACCTCGCGTAGAACGGTGCCGTACTTATCAGTAATTCGAAATCCGCTCGACCAAAAGCTGTAGGGGTTGTACAGAACAAGGCGTATTTCGCCATTTCCAGCTAGGTCTGTAATCAGGGGAGCCGTTTGGCCCGCCAGAGACCAACCGCCGCCCAGTGATAGCCCGTTGCTAACTTTCTTCGGATAACCAACTCGCAGGGTCGGGTCAAAATAAAAACGTCGCCTGGTTGTTGCCGAGTAATCCCCAGAATGCATCGTCATCTCAATCCAGATTTCATCCTGCACTGAAACCGTTCGCGGATTGAAAACCGCTAGTACGCCTTTACTCCGTCCTGTAACGGTGTTTAGGAGCTGTCTATCAGCAACTGCGTAATTTCGAATTGTTGTCACGAATACTTCAGTTGTGGGCGCAAAGGTCTCTCCTTTGACTGAGTAATCACTTTGTCCTGAGATGATTTGACTTCCCAATCTTTCAAACGAGCCATTAAGATTTATCGTATCGGGAAGAGCTAGTGTTTTTACTGCATCTACTATCCCGGTTCCGGTGTAAGGAGAGTAAGACCAATCGGCTGACGGCGTTGTCCCTGCAAGCAGTATGCTCTTCACCTGTGCTGGAGTGAGGTTCGGTCTTTGAGAGAGTAAAAGCGCTACAACTCCGACTACATGCGGTGCCGCCATCGAGGTCCCGGCTAGTCTAATATACTTTCCACCAACTACCAGGGAGGTGTGTTTGCTCGCGAATATCGAATCGGCTGCTAGAAGTGAGAGCACGTTGTAGGTGTAATCGGGGATAGCACGACTTTGATCCGAGCAGCTTAACGGATATCCTCCTCCACCTGGCGCTGCTACGGCAACGCGATCGCCGAAGTTTGAGAATGATGCCCTGCTTCGATGTGGACCAATAGCTGCCACCATAACAGCTTCAGGCAGAGCGTTTGGCGACTGTTTCGAGGCATCGACTGCCGAATTTCCTGCTGCAAAGATGACTACTGCTCCCTTAGAAATGGCATATTTTGTCGCATCTTCAAGGATCAGATCTTGATACTCTGAATCGCTTCCCCAACTGTTGTTTATTACAGTGGGGCGATCGACTTTTCCGTCGCGGTCTCTATCGACTGTATCAACTATGTAGCGCAGCCCCTGGGCGAGCCACTCAGAGGTTCCGTACCCATCTTTGCTGATGCTCTTAGCCGTTAATATCTTTGCTTGTGGAGCTATTCCCGCAATCCCTATCCCATTGCCTGCAGTTGCGCCTATCGTTCCAGCGCAGTGCGTGCCGTGTCCTAAATCGTCGTATGGAGTTAGGTTTGTTTGTACGAAATTTGCTCCGACAACATCATCAGCAAGAGCGTTGCCGCCAGAGTCAACTCCATCGAGATCGCCGCCTTGGTTTGCAGGATACGGGTCGAAAACCCCGTTTCGATTGTAATCCTCGTCGGGATTGACGAAGAGGTTGTTTGCTATATCAGGGTGGGTGTAATCGATCCCTGAATCGACAACTCCTACAACAACACCTTGCCCTTGGCATCCACCTGCTGGACATCCTGGTGATTTCCACGCTTCAAAAGCGCGAATCATCTCGTGTCCCCAGAGGTTCTTTATTTTTTGGTCGAATTCACACGCTCCAAGATTCGCGCCATCTTGAGTTACTAAAGGATCATTCGGAAGTGTATCAACGTAGTGACGAAAGTTTCTCTGGCACGCATCAACAACTCCGGACTGTTCCAGGGTCTGGCATGCCTCTGGGGCGTCACTGTCGTTACGGAGAGTGATTGAGAGCCACTCACGCAATGCAGCTGGTCGTGAGCCGGTGAAAGCTCTTGTGTTACCGGCCGGCGCACTTGGTATCTTCAGAATCGAGCGAACCGCGGTGGCTTTATCCGCTAGGATATTTTTTAGCTCTTCTGAGCTGCTTTGAGCTGCCGAGGTTCCGAATCTTTGCTGAGCGGAAGATGAAACTCGCACAAGAAGCTCTGCTTCCTGCGCCACAGGGCCTCGCGATGTAGTAGTCGATTGCTGAGTGATTGACCGCTTGTGATGCGGTTGGCCGAGAATATAGTCGTGTGTCTGAGCGAGTGCGCACCAAGGGAGGCAACAAATAGAGAGAAACAATACTGCTCTGCGTATATCCAGACATTTCATATACTGCATTCCTAGAAAGGGGATAACCCGAAGTACTATCCGCACAACTATAAGGGTTTTATGGGGCTAATCCAGTGTTTTAGTAGGGCGCGTAGTGTGCTTAGGGCAGCCTCTAAGTTGGATGGCGCTGCTATTGCAGGGTCGGGGGAGAGGCGAGGAGATACGAGGTTGCAAGAGAGCCTAATTACATCCCTGTGCGTTGCAGAGCGCTGTGTAGCCCGTTACTGAAACGGCCTCGATAGGTGCAGTCAGGATAGTAAAAGATAGTAAAGGATAGATTGTCCCCAACGGGATTCGAACCCGTGTCTTCACCGTGAAAGGGTGACGTCCTAGGCCAGGCTAGACGATAGGGACACATAAATCAGTTGTTAAACTGTTCTACTGACGGTCAAAAGGTATATAAGTTCGAGCGTTTGGTCAACCCTTGGGCGGTTCTTGAGGGATATGTGCTAAGTCGTGGGTAAAAACGGGTATTCTGTATACATGAAGTCGACGATCTCCCTCCTAACAGTGCAAGAGTTAGCTGCTCAGTTAGGGCTGTTGGTGGTCTCCGTGACTGACTGCGCTCCCTTGGCTAAAGACGAAGCGCATCTGCGAGCGTGGCAAGAGGGTGGCTTCGCCGGCGAATTGAGCTACATGAAGCGCGATCCGCAGCTGCTTTCGCATCCACGTCGGATTATGCCCGCAGCTCAGAGTGTGGTTGTTGTTGGGGTTCCCTACGATGCAACTCGGGCGCGTGCTTTAACGATTGATGAGGGAAGAGTTGCGCGCTACGCCTGGGGGCGTGATTACCACAAAGTTATTCGTAAAAAGTTAGAGCTTTTTGTCGCATCGGTTGGAAAGGTGTGTGGTGGATCGGTAGAGCACCGGGTTTTCTCTGATTCCGTTCCCCTTTTAGAGCGTGGGTTGGCAGCTCGTGCAGGATTAGGGTTCATCGGTAAAAATACGATGTTAATCGTGCCCAGGGCTGGGAGCTTTTTATTCTTGGGTGAAGTTTTGTGGGCTCTTAAAGTAATCGACCTGCCGCAAGCCTCAGTGCTGCCACCATCTGCTGGTTGCGGTAGCTGTTCAAGCTGCCTTGATCTCTGTCCCTCGCGGGCGCTAGTGAGCGAAAAATCACTAGATGCTCGGCGATGTATCTCATACTTGACGATTGAGAAGCGCGGTAATTTAGAGACTCAGGAGCGTCTGTGGTTGGGAGAGTGGTTGTTCGGCTGTGATGTGTGCCAAGAGGTTTGTCCGCATAATTTTGTTTCACTGAAGAAGGGACGTAAGTCGTCCCTGGCTGAGCTGTCAGCTGGCGCTGGAGTAGGGGAGGTGCTGTCGCTCTCAGAGGTGCTCTCAATCAGGTCTGATGAGCAGTTTTGCAAGGCATTCGCTGGCACGGCACTGATGCGTACGAAACGCGAGGGCCTTGTTCGAAATGCTGCTATCGTTGCCGCTAATAAGCATGCGGAGCACCTGCTGCCGCTGCTGGGTCAGGTTGCTCAAGAAGACAGCTCTGGGGTCATTCGGCGTCATGCGTTGTGGGCTGTTGCTACTATAGCTGGACGTGAAGGGGGGCGAGCGAATCTAGCTCTCGCTGAGAGGCTTGTTAAAGCGGCTAGAGCAGATTCAGACGTAGGCGTACGACAGGAGTCCGCCAGTGTGGGTGGTCTTCTGTTGCAAAATTCTCACTGAAGCATGAAACTAGGCTCGATTGTGCGGACGCCGGCTTTGCTGGCGCCGAGTTTTTCACACCCTATTGACCAGCTTTAAGCAAAATCCCCACGTACCCTATGAAAATAAGCACGACCTCTCTCTTTCGTCTCTTGATACTTCTTACGTTTCTCTTAGTGCTCGGCTGTGCGCCGTCGCTTGGCGTGCGCATGTTAGTGCCGAGCCTTCCTGAGCAGAAGCTGGATAGTAGTAAAGACAAAGATGCAGAGCTAGCACCGGCTCTGACTGGCACCAAGGTGCGTGTCTCTGCGTTTACCGATGCGCGCGCTTCGCGCGCTATCGCATTGATTGATGGGCGGGAAGTTGCCCCGGAAGGCTCATTGGGCAATCTAGTTCAGGCTGGTTTTGAGCAGTATATACGCGACGCGGGGGGGCGTATCGCCGTTCTGCACGGAGCGCCAGTAATTGAAGGAGAGATCGCCGAGTGGCGTGCAAAGATTACCCCTTCTTTTCCCGCGTCTGACGCAAAAGCTTCAGCGAGGCTTAAAGTTAGCGTGCGAGACCCACGCACGCAATTTGTAAGATATCGGGGCACATTCTCAGGTGAGGCAACAGCTACGCATCCGTTTCTGACCGAGAGTGATATCCAGAGGCTCATCACGGAAGCAATGGCAGGAGCGATATCTGCGGCGCTGGCGGATGAAGCGTTCGTTCAGCAGCTCAAAGAGGCCCCTCAAGGATAGAGGAGTTACGTGGTCGATACTGAACGATTTTTGGCAGAAGTTCGAGCGCTTGTAAGGCGACTGTCGCCACAGATAGTCGCTGAGTGGAGGTCTACTGAGAAGCGACCACGCACAAAAAGTGATGGGAGCTTCGTCACCGAAACGGACCACTTTGTAGAGCGGGAGCTTATTGAGTGCATGCAGCGTGTGGCTCCTGGTGTCGCTGTAGTGGCAGAAGAAGAGGTATCTGGACGCATACACGCTTCTACGCAGACCGCGAGTGATTACTACAACGCTGTGCTGCAGGACGAGCATCTGGTTGTGATCGATCCAATTGACGGGACAAAAAATTTTGTCGAAGGGCGCCCCCATTTCTGTATTGCAGTCGGTTTAACAGCTCGCAAAGCAAGCGGGCATTGGCCCATAGCAGGTGTAGTAGGGGTGCCGGCGCAGGGTCTGATGTTTTGGAGTGATGGCACACAGGTGGTGCGTGAGGCGCTTTCAAGCGGTGCTGTAGAGTCAATCAATCGGCAGAGTGGTGCTTCTGCAACGATCTTTGCAAACTCTCATGAGCAGCGCTGGCTTGAAAATAAGCAGAAAAAGCTGCGCGGCGAGCGGCACTCGTACAGTGCCAGTGTTTACGATATACTGGTGACAGCGCTTGGCGAGAATTTCGCCGCTTTATTGGGGTCCCAGCGGGTATGGGATATTGTTGCTCCTCTGGCGATCGCGTTGCCGCTTGGGTTGTCCGCCCGGGATGCAGAAACTGGTGAGCAAATTGGCTCTCTGTGCGCCGCGGATTTTAGCCAGGATATCGACAGGCGCGCATGGCGCTTAAACCGTAAAATTGTGCTTCTACCTCATGCCAATTCGCTAGCGGATGCGCTCGTAAATTGCGGCTCATAGATTGCGCTAAAGAGATAGTGAGGTAGGGTACATGAGCCCTGCACTAATTGTTTTTGACGGAAATAATTGGCACCAGTAGGGCGAGCGCTCTCTTGGCGTAGCCACGTTGTGCCGTAGAAAACAGCAAACACCCCATTCACAAAAAAGCAGTATCTACAAAGAGGCACTACCTATCTACGGCGAAGCGTAATCCCTTCGATGGGTGTGCCAGTTATTAAACAGGCAGGAACGCAAGGCACAAAGGCAATAGCTACCTGAATGGGTATCAAACAGGTGGCTTAGAAAAATCGGTGCCCGACTGCTATCAAGTTCGCCAAGTCCGTTAAATCTGATTATACGAAGTTAAACAACCAAAGCTCGCTGATAACCCATAAGAATCAGACGTTTGTTACGCGGCTGGCACTCAGCCACGATACAATATCGATTGTGCGTATGACTGAGGTGACAAGGGTCAGAACAAAGAGACTTAGACTAGCAGTGGCGGGCAACGCATTACCATCAATAGAGTCTCTTATAACCCTTAAATCTCATACGCTCGGATGCTATAAAAAGTTTGTTGTTTTCTGCGGTGCAACATGTTTCGGTTAAGATTGCGCTCGCTCTGCTGATATCACTTGTTTTTTCAAAAATGAATGAGGCCGGGGCTGTAAAGAAGCTGGGGTTAATTGCAATTCAAACAGCTAAAACCCCCACCAGCTAGTTGCTTAATTCTCTGCATGTTTCTACCCTTGTAACCGTAGAGATAGGTTACTATCAGCAAGGGGAAGTCATGTGGAAGTTTAATGGTGGGCAGGCCGGTTACGCCGATGTACTCGTCGGATTACAATACGGAGACGAGGGGAAGGCTAAGATTATCGACCTCCTCACCCCAAACTACGATATCGTTGCGCGCTTTAATGGTGGCGCAAACGCGGGGCATACCATCGTAACAAGTGCAGGGAAGTTTGCGCTGCAGCAGGTGCCATCGGCCGTTACTCATCCAACTCTTGCGCTGTACATAGGCTCAGGGTGCGTAGTCAATCCTGAGAAATTGATCAGAGAGATTGAAGAGCTTGAGCGGGCCGGTCTCTCAGTTCGGCCGCGGCTGCAGATATCTCCGCGAGCATCTCTGGTGCAGCCGCATCATATATTGATCGACTCGCTCACAGGAGCGGATGTCGGCACTACCAAGAATGGAATCGGCATGGCGTATGCCGACCGCGCTCGCAGGATGCATCGCGGGGCGGTTGTTAATGTTCGATTGGGAGATCTTCTCTCATCGCTATCAGAGGTGATTGAGCGGGCGAAATACAACCTGTCGGTGGCAGCAAAGGAATACGAAGTTGCAGAACCTGGCCCGGAAGTTATTGAGTCCTTTGCAACAGCGTGCAGAGCGGTGCTTTCGCTTGTCGCCAGAGATCCTCAGGTGCTGGTTAAATCGGTTGCGCGCGGGGCTCGGGTGCTCTTTGAGGGCGCACAGTCAGTGATGCTTGATGTTCAGCGCGGAACTGTGCCGTTTGTTACTTCGAGTGCAACACTCGTCGGCGCCGCCTATACTGGCGGAGATCTACCACCTAAGTATCACCGCAAAAGCATCGGTGTTGCCAAGCTATTGATGTCTAGAGTAGGGCGTGGGCCGTTTGCCTCTGAGTTCGGTGGTTCGCAGTCAGAAGCATATTGCATGGAAGACGGCGGAGCCAAACATACCCGGGAATTTGAAAAAAAATCTTACAATGTTGTGGCTTTTCTGCGCTCAACTGATCCATTTGAGCTTGGAGTCGCCTTGAGGATGTTGTCGCACGAATATGGCACTGTAACGGGTCGTCCTCGGCGAATTGGCGCACTTGATCTTGCTCAGCTGCGAGAGGTTGTTGCAGACAATGGCATTGATGAACTCTATCTTACAAAGGCGGATCTTCTGCGAGAGTTTGCTGATACAGCAACCGGCACTATTCCGGTAGTCACCCAGTATGAGTTTCCAAAGTCAGAGTTGCCTATCTCTACTCCGGTTACTCAGCGAGATTTTGAGGTGCTTAAGGCCGTATACGCGCAGTATCCAGCATTTTCTCAATCAATCGAGGGTGTGCGGTCGTACGAGGGATTGCCGCCAGAAATACAGCAGCTCATAGCTGACATTGAAAAGGTGACAGGTGCGCGTGTGGTAGGTATTGGCACTGGCCCCGCTCGTGATGAGCTTGTACTGCGGTAGCGCTAAGAAGCGCAGAGTGGTGCTGCGCGACTGTTTAGACTCAAGGCCTTGGCGTGCTCGCCGGTTTAGCCTGCTCTTGCTCGGTCAGCTTACGAGCGATGCGGTCCAGCATAGCATCGAAGATGAGTGAATCTCGCTCGCGAAATTGTCGCAGTATCTCTAGCGCCTTTTCAAGCTGCTCGTGGTCAGAGTACCATGTGGCAAGAGCCCGATATCGGTCAGAGAGGAGCGTTTCGTGAAACTTCTTGCTCTCGGGATCTTCACAAGACAGGAGCTTGGTATCAGCTTCCTGGTACATGGTAAGTGCAGCGACAGGATCGCCACGTTTTAGTTGTACGTCGCCGATCAAGATTAGATAAAAATAGGGGTTTTCCCACTCTGGCCTATCTCCAACCTCAAGGCGAGACTGCATGTGGGAACGGTATGTTTCAATCGCTTCGTCGTACTTGCCGGCTTTAGCGAGCTGCTCTGCCTGCTGTAAGTCGCTTGAGCCTATGGAGCACGCGGACGCACCAAAAAACAGGATAAATAGCAGAAGCTTCTGGGCTCGGTGGGTAATTTTCTGCTGCAGCCACGCAATGTATTCACGCGACGACTTTGTGTGTCCATCTGGCGTTGTGCGCCAGCGCTTGTGAAACCACACCCACTGTTCAGGATAACGCCTAATAAGACACTCAAGCCGCTTGCTGTATTGAGTTAAAATGTCTTCTGTTGAGAGGTTCTGATCGAACAATTCGACAAACACCTGAAAGTTTTTCTTAGACGTGCGAAAGAGGAAGCATGAGATGAAGGTGGCATTGTATTTTTTCCCTAGTGTGATGATCGAGGAGGGGGTTTTTGTAGATTCCGAAAAAAACTCCACATGTGCACTTGCTACACGGGTGTCTTGGTCAATAAGGGCTGCAACTATTCGGCCGTCTTTAAGGTGATTGATGAGCTTTTTGATCCCGGATTTGTCCGACCGCCAGATCGTCTCAACTCCATACCCCTCACGGATTGAGCGTAACACGTCTTGCAGAGCAGGGTTGCGCGATTCTCGTCCGATAGTCGCTATTTGAGCGCCGCGAGCGATGACATAGGCAGCAAGTAGGTCCCAGTTCCCTGTGTGGCCTGTGAGCACCACAACCGGCCGCGGGTTTGTTATAAATTCATCTAGAATTTTCCAGTTGTCGCACTGGATGGATGAATAGGGCGGGGTGAGCAGCGGGTGTAGGTCCAGACTCTCAAGGGTTGTTCGCCCGACATTAGCAAAAGTTTTCCTCACGATAGTTTGAGTTGGCTTCTCTGGAAGAAAGTATTTGAGCTGTAACTCCGCAATAGTCCGTTCACGAGAGGGAAGTAATCCTGCAAGGTAACCTAGGGTGTATCCAAGGCGGCTGCGAAGATTAAAGGGGAGCCTTGCTACAAGTCGAATCATCCCAACGGCGATTGCTCCCAACAGCGACTGGGGGGCTGAGCGTTGGAAGGGGGCCGACACTTGTTCAGCGTTTCGTTCCGTAGGGTCAGTTACAACGGGAGCGACCATTCTGCATCATCATCTTTGGGTTGCTGCTGTCGCAATCCTTGTAACAGCAGAAATTCAGATAGGCGCTCGTAGACAATCAGGCCGATAAACGCGCCATCTCGATACACCATAAGCACCTGCATGCCAGTTTCTTCAAGTAAGGAGAAGGCTTCCGCAAGCGGCGCTGTGGCCTGAATGCTCGGTATTGATCGCACCATGATAGCCGAGACATACTCGTCGGGCTGTGTCGCGGCGTGTTGCAGAATATCTTCTCGAAATACAACACCCATAACATCATCACCAATCATGACGGGGTACAAGGGTTGAAGTGAGGTAAGAGCGGTTTTTAGGGCCTTTGAGATGGTAACACCGTGTGAGAACGTCTCAAGCTTTTCACGTGGAACTACGGCATCTCCTGCTACAAAGGCCAGTGCTACCAGCCTGCTTTCAGCCCGTACGTATTCTTGAATTGCGCCAAAGAAGATTACAAAGGCGATTACAAATAGCATCGGTTGTCCCGTTGGTAACGCCGCCATAGCAAGCATTAGACAGATGCCCTGACTGATGCGAGCTGCAATCATCGTTGCATTCTTCACGCGAAAGAGTGCCAATGTTGCTCGCAGCACTCGACCCCCGTCCATGGGAAGCGCGGGCAGCAGGTTAAAAAGCGCTATAGCAAGGTTTGAGATGATAAGCTTTTCAGAGAAGCTGAAAGTTCGATGCGTATCGTCGTTAAGTGGTGGAAAGTTTATCCACCAGAATAGCAGCGCAGCTATGAGGAGGTTGGTAAGGGGGCCAGCAATTGCAATCGCGACCTCGGCTTTGGGGGTAGGCTGTTTGAGAATGGCGGCAATTCCCCCAAAAGGATAGAGCGTTATGTCGCGCGTCTTTACGCCGAACTGTTTCGCTGTAAGGGCATGTGCAAGTTCGTGCAGCAGCACGCAGCCGAATATGCTCATGACAAACAGCACCTCTTGCCACGGTGCGCCTGCTTCTGCTCCAAGGATAAGCCAAACAAGCAGCAGCAAGAATGTCAGGTGCACCCGAATCGGGATCCCCGCAACCGAGCCTAATTCGAGTGACCAACCTGCACGTGCTTTATTCACCAACAACTCCCTCAATCCACCGGCGCCATGTTACAATCATTTCTCTTTAAAGTGTACCCGTCGTCGAACACCCTGCTTGTGAGTGTCATTACGTCTCTCAAACACCCTATGGTTAACATACTTCCTAGGCTACACCCCTATCACCGACATACCGATTTTGCTGGGCCTGGTCTAGTTTGAGGCCGCTTTCAGGTTGCTTTTTTGGTAAGGTGCTGGTTTGCTTCGATTCCAAGGCAGCCTGAGGGTCGGAGGGCTTTTGTGATAGCTCTCTTTTTGATGTGGCGCTGTTGTTTGGCGTCTGTAGCGTAACGCCAGTCGCAAGCGACACGAGCCTGATCTATAGTGCTGCAGTCAGGTTAGTGAGTCTGTACAGCGCTGAAACGTTGATGGCAGGTGCGATTGCGGTGGGGGGTAACTGGGGTACTAATGAATCAGCAACGAGTTGGAGTAGTGGGTCTAGGGTATGTGGGGCTCCCATTAACCTTAGCGCTTGGAAATGCCTTTGCAGGCACAGTTGGGTTCGATGTAAGTAGCGAGAAGGTTAACGCCCTGCGAGCAGGCAGCGATCCGACTCAAGAGGGGCTAGAGCCGCAGATTAGGAGCTCTTCTGTCCTTTTCACATCAGATCCTGCCAAGCTACGTGACTGCGATATGGTGATTGTTGCCGTTCCAACACCGATCGATGACAACCGACAGCCTGATCTCACACCGATAATTAAAGCTAGTCGCACGGTTGGGAAGAACCTAAAGCAGGGGGCAGTGATCGTTTATGAGTCAACGGTATACCCTGGCGTTACTGAAGATGTCTGCGCGCCGATTGTCGAGCAAGAATCAGGTTTGAAGTGGGGCAGAGATTTCTTTGTTGGGTACTCGCCAGAGCGCATTAATCCAGGAGATAAAGAGCACACCCTCGAACGTATTGTAAAGGTGATAGCGGGAGAGACTCCAGAGGTTACTGAGCGATTAGCGCAGGTCTATGGCGCAGTAATTACAGCAGGTTTACATCGTGCGCCCTCGATTAAGGTTGCTGAAGCTGCAAAAGTGATAGAGAACACGCAGCGCGATCTGAATATCGCTCTTATGAATGAGCTTGCACTGATCTTTGATCGTCTTGGGATACGGACAAAAGATGTCCTTGATGCAGCAGGAACGAAGTGGAACTTCATGCGCTTCTCGCCCGGGTTAGTGGGTGGACACTGCATCGGTGTGGATCCCTACTACCTGACAGCGAAAGCTCAACAGCTTGGTTATCATCCACAGGTTATTCTGTCTGGTCGAAGAATTAACGACGATATGGGAAGCTTCATCGCGCAGCGAGCGGTAAAGCTTATGATTAATGCGGGCCTTCAGCCCCGCGGTGCTCGGGTTGGTATCCTTGGAATAACGTTCAAAGAGAACGTTGCAGATATACGCAACAGTCGAGTGCCGGATATCGTGCGCGAGCTTTTGGAGTTCGGCATTGAGCCGCTTGTTCACGATCCACTTGCTAACGGAGATGCCGTGCATGAGGAGTATGGGCTATCGCTGGTTCCATTCGAAGAGCTGCAGCAGCTGCAGGGGCTGATTGTAGCGGTTCCGCACAGCCATTTTGCGAGGTTGCCGGCGGCAAGCCTTGCTGCACGGCTGCAACCCGACGGTGTGCTCATTGATATTAAGTCGATGCTTGTGCCAGCTGAGATTCCAGAGTCTATCTCGTATTGGAGCTTGTAGCGATGAATCTAGAGGTCGGCGCCCCGAAGGTGTGGCTTGTAACAGGAGCGGCAGGTTTTATCGGCTCGCATCTTCTTGAGCGATTGTTGATGTTCAATCAGCGTGTCATAGCAATCGATAATTTTGCCACTGGAAAAGCAGAGAACTTAGAAGCTGTGCGCACTCTCGTCGGAGGTCCGCGCTGGAGTCAGTGCTCGTTTTTTGAGCAGGATATTCGTGACCGCGAAGGTCTTGAAGCGCTGGTGCAGCAACACATGCCGCAGATCGTTTTGCATCAGGCAGCGTTGGGCTCGGTGCCCCGCTCAATAGCCGATCCACTGACATCCCATCAGGTAAATGTCGACGGTTTTGTGAATATGCTGGAAGCGGTTCGTAAAGCTGGGGTTAAACGGTTTGTGTATGCCTCTTCAAGCTCTGTATACGGCGATATTCAGATCTCTCCGAAAGTTGAAGATAAGATCGGTAACTGTTTGTCGCCCTATGCAGCTACTAAGCGTATCAATGAGATCTACGCTCAGGTCTTCGGGCGGACCTACGGCATTGAGACTGTTGGATTGCGATACTTCAATGTATTCGGTCCGCGACAGGACCCTCATGGGCCGTATGCTGCGGTTATTCCGCGTTGGCTTGCTGCTCTTAAGAATGGAGAGCAGGCTGTCGTGTATGGTGATGGCACAACTTCACGAGACTTCTGCTTCGTTGCAAATGTCGTTCAAGCAAATATTGCGGCTGGTATTGTTGCGGCTGACAGTAGCCTTATCAATAGTGTGGCTAATATTGCGTGTGGTGCCACAACTTCGCTTACGCAGCTCTTTGATATGCTGCGTGAGCAGGTAGCTCGATTGCGCGCGGTTGAAATCTCGGCACTACCCGAGCTGCGCCATGAGCCTTTTCGGCAGGGGGATATCTTGCATTCACTCGCAGATATCTCTAGGGCTGAAGAGCTTCTGGGTTATCGGCCTACCTATTCAGTTGAAGCCGGCATTGCAGAACTTGTAAAGAGCGAGCTGACCTCTTCCTAACAAAGCGGGTTTAGCGAGCTGCCTAACACACTGAGATGTGGTGGTTTTTAAGCGAGGCTCGTGCGAGGTCGGGTGTGGTTATGCTGGAAAATGTATGTTTAGCCAGCTGTTTCAGCTAGTTGCAGTTGCTGTGTTGTTTCGCTTGTTTTGCGCATCCTAGGAAAATCTGCTATCCTTCTACCTACGTTTGAAGTTCAAAACGTTAACTTATTGTAGTTGGAAGTCGATCCTCTAAAACCAGAAGGGCTTTTTTCCTAGTGGGGGAACCGTGAGTAGTAGTACTGGATACCTGACCCGTAAGTCTGATAGCAGTTCAGAACTTTCTCAAATTCCGTCTCCGTTTGTGAACCAAGCAGTGGCATTTTCTAGCGTTGCCGTGGGCACCTTAGGTGACTTTCTGCTCCACCCTCTTGAGGAGCAGGCGCTTGGTGAGGCGGTTTCTCCTAAGCGACGACAAGATTTTATACTTGGTCGAGCCGCCGCTCGGCGCGCTTTAGAGGGAGTTGGCTTCCCGGTGGCTTCACCAGTTTTGCGTGGTGAACATCGCGAGCCGATCTGGCCGGTGGGTGTTGTAGGATCTATCTCTCATAGTGGTGGATACGGAGTCTCTGCTGTTGCCTGGCAACAGGATATTCAGGCACTAGGGCTTGATATTCAGCAGATCGAAGAACGGTACACGGACGAGCTGATAGCACGGTTTGCTGATCCAGCCGAATTTGATTGGGTTAGGTCGGATCCAGCTCTTAGAACAGAGCGAGCGGTGAAATTGTTCTCTGCTAAAGAGAGCGTTTTTAAGGCGCTCTATCCTTTGGGCCGAGTGTGGTTTGCATTCGACGTGGCTCGTATGAAGCCGCGAGGAGACGAGCTTGGTTTCGCTGCTGAAGTGCACCTTCCATCACTTTCATACCGCACGATTCACCTTGACGTGGGGGTGACTGTATTTGACGGGCATGTAGTGACTGGCGCTTGGCTATCACAGCCTTTGGCGCTCAATGATGGGCATTGATAATAGTCTTTCTGCGACATAGTAATAGGCCGCGTTGGTTAACAACGTAGTAATCAACATAACTAAGCGAACGGGACTGGACCGTCTATTAGCAACAGTCGATGCCGCAGCGATCGGGTGCCAGGCAGTCTGTATTTTTACTGCTAAGCTGGAAGATTAATTTACCGAGCACTCGATTGCAGCTTTCTAGCTTAAATACGGTGGTAGAAGCTAGCTGGTACTCAATTTCGACTTCGAGATCTTCGTGTGGAAATACAGACTTGGTAAATGCGACGATTGACGAGATCTTGTCAGCGACGAGCTGGTGGTCGAGATCATTAGCTGTCCAAAGCTGCAGCACGCAGCTCTCGTGTGTTCGCTCTGTACCCCCGCAATCAAAGAATCGCTTTACGACGTAACCGACCTCAGTAACGTGGTAATGAGACGGTATCGGCGCACCTTCGGGCAGCGCAAAAATGACTTTGTTGTTCGGATGTTCGGACAAGATGCTCTTAAAATCAGATAGCTTCATGTTCGTTATACTAGGTGACAATCGATGGAATCGGCAACATTGTCAGAAAAGCTGTTTTCACTTGCTTTGGCTGGTGAGGTGTGTAAAAAACAAAGAATGATGATCATTTCGATTCCCCATCATCTCTTCCATCATCTGTTAAACCATCGCGGCGCTTAAGCAGCGCCCACGCCCCTTTTCTCTCTGACAATTACATACCTAATTTTTAGCTAGTTGTCTTCTAGCTGTTTGGTTTAAACGGTACCTCTATGACGACTATACGTGTTGCGATTCAAAAGTCGGGGCGTCTCTCGGATGCTTCACGCAAGCTCATCGCTGAGTGTGGAATTCAAGTTGAGCAGATCGGAGCACAACTGCGTGCCCCAGCATTTAACTTTCCCCTAGAGCTGCTCTTCTTACGAGATGATGATATTCCGCAATATGTTGCTGATGGAGTCGTTGATGCTGCAATTGTCGGTTTCAACGTTCTTGAGGAGCAGGGGGTGTTGACTGAAGTGGTAGCACGGTTAGGATTCGGCCGGTGTCGCTTGGCGATAGCGGTCCCGAAAAATTTCGTGTACACAGGGCTCTCCTGTTTGGCTGGGTGTCGAATTGCCACGTCGTATCCGACGATATTGCAGGCGTTCCTCGATAAAAATGGCGTACGGGCAGAGATTCAAGAGATTAGCGGCTCAGTTGAGATAGCTCCAAGTATTGGTCTTGGTGAGGCGATTTGCGACCTGGTGAGTTCCGGCAGTACGCTTCTGAGCAATGGACTCATGGAAGTTGAGACGGTGCTTGAGTCTCAGGCGGTGATGGTTGCAAATCCACAGCTTTCACCAGAGAAGCGAGCCATTCTTGATAAGGTGCTTTTTCGTGTGCAGGCCGTACTGCGTGCGCGCACAACCAAGTATATAACTCTCAACACTCCAACCGAAGCCATCCCTGAGATCGTCAAGCTACTTCCCGGGCTTAAGAGTCCTAGCGTCCTACCGCTAGCTCTGCCTGGCTGGAGCTCGTTGCATACCGTGATTGCTGAAGATGAATTTTGGGAGATTGTCGAGGGGCTCAAACAAGCGGGTGCGCAGGGGATTTTAGTGTTGCCGATTGAGAAGGTGATCGTATGAGAATCATTGACGCCGCACAGTATGGTGATATACGCGAGCTGACTCGCAGGCCAGTAGCAAAAGATCTAACGCTTGCTGCAACGGTATCCGCAATTATTGATCGAGTGAAAAGTGAGGGAGACCAGGCGGTGCTCGAGTATGCGCAGCGTTTTGATGGTTGTGCGCCCGCTCATCTGAGTGTTTCTGAATTAGAGCGTGATGCGCGGGCAGCATGCGCGCCCGAAGCGCTGCATCAGGCACTGTCCCAAGCTATCGCATCGCTGACCAAATTTCACCGTGCGCAGTGCGCACCGGAGCAGTCTGTAGAGACTGTACCTGGTGTGGTGTGCTCTCGTCGTTCAGTTGCCATCGAACGGGTAGGAATATACATCCCAAATGGTCTAGCACCCCTCTTTTCGACTTTATTCATGTTGGCAGTTCCGGCGCGTGTAGCCGGATGTAAAGAGATTGCGCTGGCAACCCCCGGAGGAAAAGAGGGGGTCTTGAATCCAGCAATCGCGCTATGCGCCAGGCTTCTCGGAATTAGTGAGATATACCTGATGGGTGGAGCCCAGGCGATTGCAGCACTTGCATGTGGAACTGAGAGCATCAAGCCGGTATCAAAAGTGTGTGGGCCCGGGAACCGTTATGTAACCGAAGCAAAGCTGCAGCTCGCCGCCAAGGGGGTGGCAATTGATATGCCCGCTGGACCCTCAGAGGTTTTGATTGTGGCGGATGAAGCAGCGGACCCGCGCTACATAGCCGCAGACCTCTTGGCACAGGCGGAACACGGTCCGGATAGTCAGGTGGTGCTGGTAGCGTGTGATAGATCGATTGTTGAGCGTACTTTAGCTGAGGTTGATCGACAGTGTGCGCAGCTTCCACGCAAGGGCACGGCTGTTGCGGCGTTAACGCAGAGCTTTGCTCTGCTGGTGAACTCGCTCGACGATGCGCTTGCCTTCTCTAATCTTTACGCTCCAGAGCACCTTATTCTGAGTGTCAAAGACCCACAGCCACTGGCAGCACAGGTTGTTAATGCCGGGTCGGTCTTTCTCGGATACTGGGCTGCAGAGGCCCTTGGAGATTACTCTTCTGGCACAAACCATGTGCTGCCAACCAACGGTGCAGCAGTCGCATACTCAGGGGTATCAGTAGATACTTTTGTTAAGAAGATTACGTTCCAATCTGTCTCGCGCGCGGGGCTTGAGGCTCTGGCAGAGACAGTTACTACAATGGCGCGGGCTGAGGGGCTAGAAGCGCATGCTCAGGCTATCGTAGTGCGACAGGGGGCTGACTATGTCGTCCGCTAAATTTATCAGGTCTTATATCAACGAGCTGGTACCATACTCGACGGCGAGAGATGAGTTTACAGGTGTAGCCGATGTGTATCTAGACGCAAATGAGAATCCATTTGAACGAGCGGTAAATCGATATCCAGATCCGCACCAGCGTGAGCTCAAGGCTGCGGTAGCAAAGCTTCGGGGTGTGCCAGCAGACAGTATTTTCCTCGGAAATGGAAGCGACGAGGCGATTGAACTTTTGGTTCGCATCGTTGATACCGCTGAGGGTGGGGTAACTATTACGCCACCGACCTACGGTATGTACCGCGTTGCAGCTCGCAATAACAGCGTACCGCTGATAGAGGCCCCACTGAATGATGATTTCTCACTCGACGTTGAAAAAATATCTCAGGCGAGTAGGTGCGGAAGTAAGCTTATCTTTCTCTGTTCACCTAACAATCCGACCGGTCGCGTATACTCGATAGGCGAGCTTGAGGCTCTGCTAGAGGCCTTTGATGGGATCGTAGTCATCGATGAGGCCTACACTGAGTTCGCACAAGAGCAAAGCGCTGTTGCTCTGTTAGCACGCTATGACCGTCTCGTTGTTCTTCAGACTTTTTCTAAAGCATGGGGAATGGCCGGGATTCGCCTCGGGGTGGCGTTTGCATCCCAACCTGTAATCGCAGCGATGAATAAGCTTAAGCTTCCCTACAACATCAGTATGCTCACTCAGCGATATGCTTTAGACCGGCTAAAGGAATCAGCAGGGATAGAGCGTGAGGTCGCTGAGATTCTTTCTGAACGGAGACGTCTGGAGGTCGAGCTCAGAGGGCTTCCCTGTGTATCTAAGATATATCCCTCAGGTGGAAACTTTCTCTTGGTTCAGTTTAAAGGCGTACAGCAGACATTTGAGGCTCTCAAAGCTGCCGGGGTGATAGTGCGCGACCGCTCACAGGAGCTACATTGTGCTGGCTGTTTGCGAATTACCATCGGAACTGCGGCTGAAAATGAGCGCGTTCTTACCCTTTTAAGAGGTATAAAATGAAGAAGAGGGCACTTTTTATCGACCGAGACGGCACCATTATAGTTGAGCCAAAGGATACACAGCAGATAGACAGCTTAGAGCGTCTGGAGTTTCTGCCTAATGTCATCTCTGCCTTGGCAGCGATCGCACAGCATACCGACTATGAGCTTGTAATGGTGACTAATCAAGATGGTCTCGGAACACCCTCTTTTCCCGAAGAATCATTCTGGCCAGCGCAGCAGAAAATGATTGCTACGCTTTTGAACGAAGGGGTGTGCTTTCGCGACGTTTGCATCGACCGGTCATTTGCCCGCGATAATCTGCCCACTCGCAAGCCTGGAACGGCGATGCTCGCCCATTATATGACTGGCGAATATGACCTTGAGCGGTCCTTCGTAGTAGGGGATCGGATCACAGATATCCAGCTTGCACAAAATTTAGGTTGTCAGGCGATTATGTATGGGGAAGGTACGCAAGCGGCAGCGGCTCTAGTTAGCTCTTCATGGCGGGATATTGAGCAATTTCTGATAGCGCAGATGCGCTCTGCTTCGGTTAAGCGCACGACTAGCGAGACAGATATTACAGTTTCAGTTGCTCTGTACGGCGCTGGTAAAGTGAATGTTAGAACTGGGTTGGGATTTTTCGACCACATGCTGCATCTTTTCGGCGTGCACGCCGGCTTCGACCTCACCGTAGACGCTGTGGGGGATCTGCACGTCGATGAACACCATTTGATTGAAGATGTTGCAATAACACTCGGTGAGGCGATACGTAGGGCGCTTGGTCCTGTGGTTGGTATTCAGCGCTTCGGATTCTTGCTGCCGATGGATGAAGCGCTAGCAACGATCGCTGTTGATTTATCCGGACGATCGCACCTTGAATGGTCAGTGAGCTTTGTGCGCGAAAAGATCGGAGATGTGCCTACCGAAATGTTCAAGCACTTTTTTAGGTCGCTTGCTGATTCGTTGAAGTGTGCCCTTCACATAAATGTCACCGGTGAAAACGAACATCACAAGGCAGAAGCAATTTTCAAAGGAGTAGGTCGTGCATTGCGACTTGGACTTACCCGGGATGAACGTCTGCAGGGAGTTCCAAGCACCAAGGGGGTTCTATGACTGTTCTGATTGTGCGGTACAACGCCGGAAACGTACGTTCAGTCGCTAACGCGCTTGGTCGGCTTGGGGAACGCTTTGTTATCTCTGATAAACCAGACGAGATTCTCTCTGCTGATAGAGTTATCTTTCCTGGGGTCGGGGAGGCTGGCAGCGCCATGGCTCATCTGCGGGCACATGGGTTAGATGCTGTATTGCGCGAGGTGCGGGCCCCGTTTCTTTCAATCTGTCTCGGACAGCAGCTGCTGTGTGATAGCTCTGAGGAGAATGATGCCGTGTGTCTTGGAATTATTCCTGGCCGTGTTGAGCGCTTTAAGGTGCCTCAAAAGGTGCCGCACATGGGGTGGAGTGTTATCGAGACAATGAAAGAGCACCCGGTGTTTACTGGTATCACCGCTGGTAGCTATTTTTACTTCGTACACAGCTATCGGTTGCCGGTCGTGGCTCAAACGGTAGCGTCATGCACCTACGATGAGGCTTTTTCTGCAGCTGTTGCGACAGCAAATCACATCGGAGTTCAATTTCACCCAGAGAAGAGTGCAGCAAGCGGCGAAAGACTTCTGCGAAACTTTTTACAGTGGAGAGTATAATGCGCCCACAATGTAAAATAGTTCCTGCTATCGACATTATTGATGGTAGGTGTGTGCGACTCACTCAGGGGGCGTTCGACTCGACTGCTATTGTAGCAGAGGATCCGGTGCAAACAGCGTGCGCCTTTGAGGCTCAAGGCTTCTCTCGGCTACACCTCGTAGATCTAAGTGGTGCAAGGGTTGGCGAACCACAGCACTTGAATATGGTTCGGCAGATCGCGGCAAAAACTAGCCTCTCTGTCGATTACAGCGGAGGCTTGCGCACAGAGGAGCACGTTCG
>JBIKWG010000141.1:0-7653 GCA_044356425.1 Bdellovibrionota bacterium
GTGCGGCTTGAAGAAGAATTAGTCAACGCAAGACCTCGACCAACGATCTTACGCAACATTCCTAACGTGTTCTCAATAGGCGATCGCCCTGAAGTGTCGCGCGTCTTTTGATCAATCAAAGCTGCGCATCCAAGGACAGCACCGAAGACTGTGTTAAACTCTTGAACAGGGTTGTCTAACGCGCTGTCTTGCTGCGCAATCGCAACAGAGCCGCGCAAGATCGGAGACTTTTTTTGTGGCTCGACACGTCCAAAACTTTCAATGTACGTAGCAGCCTCGGCAAGATCGCCAACCACGACATCGGCCGTTGCAGAATACAGCCCATCATCACCGCCTCGCCCGGTCTGTACAAGGATTGCGCGGCATCCAGCATTTTTTGCCAACTGGATATCAGAGGTCATATCACCGATCATAAAGCTGTTTATCAGATCGATATTACACTCTTGCGCAGCTCGTTCGAGCAAAAATGGCGAAGGTTTACGGCACCTGCACTGATCACTTTTTGAATGCGGGCAGAAGTATATCCGGTCAATCGAACAGCCGGCCGTTGTTGCTTGTCGCAGCATCTCGCGATTGACCGCAAAAAAATCCTCTTTAGTAAAGTATCCAAGACCGATACCGGGTTGGTTTGTCACGACAATGATGCGGTATCCTAATTCGCGCATCTTCTTAAGCGCCGCAAAGCTGCCTGGGATCTCTTGCAACCGATCAGCTTCACTGAGGTATTCAATGTGTTCATTGATAGTGCCGTCGCGATCGACAAACACAGCTGGCCGTTTTTCACGAGCGATGTGCTCGCCCTCTTTCGTGATAAGCCCTGCGGCAATCTTATCAATTATACCGGTTGTCGATCTTCCTTCAACAAACGGAACTAACTCTACCTTCCCCCCAAATCGCTCGACGATCTCTTTTGAGCTAAGCTTATCACTCGCGTAGTCTCCAGCCTTGACATATACATCGGGTTTTAAAATCTCGGAGTTAGTGTTGTTGTTCAGCTCTGCAAAAACAAAGACGTGATCTACCGAAGAGAGACCGGCAACAACCTTTGCTCGTGATTGCTCGTCGTTGATGGGGCGCGAATCTCCCTTATTGACCCGCACAGAAGAGTCTGAATTAACCCCTACCACTAGAACGTCAACCAGTGCTTTTGCATCCTCAAGATACTGAACATGCCCTGCATGCAAAATGTCGAACACCCCCGAGGTAAAGCCCACACTCTTTCCTGCAGCATGGTAACGCTCTCGAAGCGATCCAAGCTCTTCACGGGTAGTTATCTTATGCTTCATACAGGCATCCAACTGGGGGCAATCTGATATTTAGGTGCGCCGTCCCTACTAGACCAACTTCCCTCTTTCTTGACAACTATCGGCGTAACAACTCTGTCTGTGCTGTGTGGACAGGCCCTCTTTTCTTGGGAATACTGGGGGATAATCGCGGATCACTGCCGCCTCAACTGTTTGAATTGCCTATGTCAGCACTCCACATCATCGAACAGCACCTGGCGCAGACACTACTCTCTGCTAAGGGATGGGCTCAGTATCAACAGGGAGATGTCAGTAAAGCTGAACTCCAACCATTCGTTGAGGCTATCCGCCAACTCTCGGCACTGTACACGGGTCACTTTGTCGGCAAGCAGCTGCGTTCAATAGCAGCGTCAGAGCTCTCTGCCACAGCGTATGCGTTGTACTATCTTCCAATAAATGCCGCCAAGATAATACACCTAAGCCCCCTCCTTGAACTGACGCGTCCCGAGCTTAATGTTCTTGATTTTGGGTCTGGGCCAGGCACGGCAGCGCTATCTCTGCTCGCCTCAAGTGCAGCATCCTTTAACTTTACCTGCATCGATCACTCCGCCGGAATGCGGTCGATAGCCCAGAAGGTTATCGCAGCCTGGCCCGCCGCTGAACGTCAGGTTCAAGTCTCATGCCATGCCCAGCTTTCGGTAACGCAGGGTCAGCAGTACGATATCGTTTGTGCCGCTAACTCGCTGGCTGAGCTACATGAGGATGAATGCTCTAAAGTGCTCAGCTCACTACTCTCGGTCCTCGCGCCAGGTGGAACACTACTCTTACTCGAACCCGGGCAACAGACGCACACTCGGCGACTGATGGGCATTCGAGATAGACTGCTGCAGAGTGATTCTAATCTCTCAGTGCTCTTCCCGTGCACCCGCCACGATGCATGTCCGATGCTCAGGGCTTCTGCGCACGATTGGTGTCACGGAACCCTGGAGTGGCGGCAACCGCCACTGAATGCACAGCTCGATGCTGAACTTGGTTTCAATAAACACCGCATAAAATACTCTGCGTTCGTATTTCAACGTAACGGTAAACAACTGCCTGGATACCGGGTGATTATTCCACCACAAAAAACGACTAGGGGTGTAGAAGCGACTCTCTGCGGAGAAAATTTCTACGGGCCAGTTCGGATCCGTAAGGGCGAAAGAACTCCGAACAACCGTCCCCTTGAAAAGGCATCTGTTTTTGATCGACTAACAGGCGATGCGGGCACCGTTGATACACCAGCTACGAGCTGCTTTAGCCGCTATCAACTGTAAGATGATAGCAGGGTGGTTCGATAGAGGGTCATTGCAGAGGCGATATTGTGCGGCGAATATCAACTAATTAAAAACCATCAAAATTAGGCGCTTACCTTTATGGACAGCCAATCCAACCGCAACACCCGCGCCGATGCGAAAAAACAACGCCACGCATATTATGAAAAATCAGCAATTTGCCGATAGCCAGATTGGGATAAGGTGACCCGAGGGGAGCTGGTGCCAAAGAAGCTGCAGATAAAGTTACTTTCCGATGCCGGCGAGCTGCTGAATGTCGTTACCTGCTCGGCGGGTAATATCTCTGTATTCCGAGCACATACCGCCGGCGACCTGCGCCCATACCAACGAGCACTCGCTGGAACTCCAACGAAGGAGCGCTTTGTAATCACCGTCGACGGAGAGCCTTTATGCCCTACTAATCATGCCCTGGTAGGCTTTGGGGATGGCCCGTTTAAAGGCTCTGCTTCAACTCGTGAACACCTGATTGAAAACGGATGCTCAGAAGAATCTGTAGACGGCCTCATAATGTCGTTTGGCCTCGAGCGGTATGCAGATGCGCCCCTGTCGACACTTCCTGCTGACGAGGAGCGTCGCGTAAGAATTCTCGTTGCAACACTACATCCCGAGCAAGCACTGATCATTAACGAACCCTTTGACCCGATATCTTCTCAGTGGCGCGAGCGCGCTGCTGATATCTTGGCATCCAGCGCCCGTTCAACGAATGCGCTGATTGTAGTTCCAAGCCTCTCGTACCGCCCCGAAAGTTGGATCGATAATCAAACAGTGGCACGCATTCAGGTCGGGCAAACGCTGCAACGAACTATCGGTTTCGGTGCAGCCGGATCAGCTGCTAATTCAGCGATGGACGAGCTAAAAAACAAGCTGCGCGCTGAAATGAACGAAGAGGGGCAAACTACGGGGCCCGCCTTGGGGGCCGCTATAGTGGCTCCACTACAATCAACGGATTCGCGCGCAACAGACCTTATCAACAACATAGCTTCTCCTGTAGCTAGACAAGCTAAGAGGAATAAGCAGCTAGTCAAGTTCTCTTCACCACTTAAGGCCTTTGTAGCTACCGGTGGAATAATTGTTGCGGGAACGGCCCTATACGCTTCGATTGCTCCAACCGACCCCACAACGATCCTGAGTAGTACAACAGCTGTGGTCACACCAGAGGCAGACCCTGCTTTACAGAAGCAAGGGCTCACGCCATCCGAAACAGCTAAGCGAGTTGAAGAGAGCTCTGCTGCTAAAGAGGCCGAGGCGCCGCAGCCAACTATCGCACCTCCTGCTCGAGCAGCAACATTTGTGCTCGATTTTTATCCGGATTCAATCCGGGAATCTCTCTTAGCAACCGTTCGCGGAGCACCAACTGATCCAAGCGAGCAGCCATCTCTGGAAGTTAGCCCGCCCGCTGCCACCCTCGCAAAGAACAACCCTGGAAATATCTTCAATCTGCTTGAGCAGGCAAGCTCATCAGAAAATGGTCAAGGAAATGCTCAACAGCACTGGAACTCAGAGCCACCGCAAGATGACCAGTCACAGTCGTGGTCACCTCTCTCGGAGCCCCCAGAAGATGCTGCAGAAGCTGAACAACGCCGCGAAGAGATACGACAGAAATTTCTGGAAGCGATTAGAGCCGCTGCCGAACGGCGTGAAAACGAGATGGCTTACGACCAATAAGGCTCTTAGCTACTGACGCTGATGATGCATCAATCAGATGCTAACGAGAGCCTCCCATCGACTTCCTAACGTAGAGAGCAGCACTGCCTGCGGCAAGCATATCGTATGGAGCACCAAGCTCAATTCGCGCTCCATTCGCCTTAAAGCCGCCCGCTTGGTCCCGCACGTACCTAGTTTGATATATCTGCCATGCGGCGCTATCTGCCTTCCTGTCTGGCCTTAAGAGCTCCCTGCTTTTATGTAACTGAGCAAGCTGCTGCCGATACGCTTCATTCTCTTCCACAGTGGCGAGCCGGTGGCTCAATGCCCTAGCATGAATGCTCTGGGTATTCCTATTTTTATCAAAAGAACCTGCTCCGATGAACGTATAGTACCTGGTTTGGTTCACTTCTATCGTATCTGCTACACCCATCAACACATCTTCATTAGTGAACTGCCCGCCTGATTTGGTTTCCCCTTTAGGTGCAGCAGTGGGCCTCGGCGGTGTACGAAGGCGCTTCGCGAATTGGCTCCACGCGCTGCTTGAATTCTGCGGGACACCTGATGCTGTTACAGCTAGAGACGCTGAAGAGTTTCTGGACTTTGGCCTGTTTTGGCCAGCATCATTAACTGTACGCTTTCCGTGTGCAATACCCCTCATTATCGTATCCCTCTGCTGATGGTTAGCTCGTTAGTGTAAGTGAACGCCTAGCTAACGCAAGCCTTGTGCGAAGCTGTTCGTTTTAGACCAGGCCGCGGGGGTTACTGAGAAAAAGCACACATCCTCACGCACCCAGGGTTCTCTCTGGGCACCGCGCTCGCACAACTTGCCGCAAGAACTAAAGGAGTTTTCGCCGGCCTCGCTATGAAACTGAACCGTCTACGGTTGCTCCACGAGAGCGGTATTCTTGATGATGCTTAGAGATAATCTCAAATACCTCTTCAGGCGTATCTGCCAGGTATATGACTCCAAAATCCTTCTCTCCGAGGAGTCCGCGCGCCAGCGGCACTTCGCGCATCCAATCAAGCAACCCCTGCCAGAATTCGCGCTCTAAAAGAACGATTGGCCTTGGCGTCGCATGTTTCACCTGAATGAGCTGCCAAACGAAGAAAAACTCAAGCAATGTCCCTATCCCTCCGGGAGTACAAACCACTGAGTGTGAAAGCCGAATAAAATCATCGAGACGCGAAGAGAACTTGTGGTGATGGCGCTTAATATCGAGGTGGCGATTCGGCTCAGGTTCAAATTCAAGCTGAATAGAGAGCCCGTAAGAGAGGCTCTGGCTCTTCTTCTCTTCACAACCGAGCCGCGCTCCTTTATTAGCGGCCTCCATCAGACCCGGGCCGCCGCCCGTTAACACATCAATCCCTTCCCAAGCTAGAAAACGCGCGACCTCAAAAACATCGCTATACTGTTTCGTGTCGGGTTTAATACGCGCGCTACCGAAGATACAGACACGATAGAACCTACCTTCATCTAGTTTCTTTAGCTGCTCCTCGATTACCATTGTGCGCTGATGCAGCAATCGAAGCCTTTCATCAAGGTGTTTTCTCATCTCAGAGCGGCTGCCACGAGCTGCATTTCGTGAACCCGGAACGCGCGGCGTATCTTGCTCTTTTTGGGACTTCCGCTGCCTTTGCTGCTTTTGCAGCTTTGGCGATGTCTGCTGTTGCTGCTTACGCTTTGGTTTTACAACTCGGGTTTTCGATCTGTTTTTAGTTTTACTACTCGACATATTTCCCTTTTGGTGACCTTTGTCAGCGGCGGCTCCTTACTTGTGCCCTATTGCTGTTTGCACGTTTCTTGTCCAGGCCTCCCAGCCAGACGCTGAAGACCGCTCTGTAGCTAGCTCATGTAGCACATCTTCACTATCACCGGGATGAGCTTCGCACAGCGTCTGCAGCGAGGCTTCGATAAACCTGCCAGCCTTTATGATATCCGCAAAATGTTCCGGCAGAATCGGAGGAGCAGCCTTTCGAGAAGTCCGCTGTTGGGCTCGTTCGAGCGCCTTCCTTAACTCTGCCGCAGCTTGCAGCAGCTCACTCAGCTCGGTGTACCGAAGCGCTACATTTACCAACCTCGGATTGTGATGAGGATGAAAGAAACGGTAAATATCCATGTACCAGCCTCTTCGGTTTTGGTTCTGTTAAACACACTACCACGCGCCCTACAGAAACCCTAGCTGTAGCAAACACAGCACGCAACTGGAAATAAAAGCTGTGGTTTGGTTTATTGAAACAAGTCTCTATGAAGGGTACCCTGCCCCCTACGATCCAATCTTTACCAGGAGGAGCCGCTATGTTGATTTGTGGCGTTGATGAAGCCGGGCGTGGCCCCCTTGCCGGGCCGGTAGTGGCGGCCGCTGCCGTATTTGACGAGGGCTATCAGAACCAACGAATAAGAGATTCCAAGCAACTTTCTGCAAAACAGCGCGATATCTTGTATGACGTGGTTCAGTCGGAGGCGATTAGTTGGGCGATTGTCGCGGTCGGACCACGTAGGATTGAGGCGCTAAATATCCTGCAGGCCACACGTCTAGCTATGCGGCTTGCGGTAAAGCGTGTTGCTGCCGATCTGGTTCTGATTGATGGCAATCAGCCGATTGATATTACACTGCCACAACGAACAGTCGTTGGGGGCGACCGTCTGCATGTGCAGATCTCTGCTGCTTCAATCCTGGCCAAAGTGTGGCGAGATCGCCTCATGGAGACCCTCGGTGCCAAGTATCCCGGATACGGATTTGAAAAACACTCTGGATATCCTACTCCGAGCCACAAACAAGCGATTCTCGAAATCGGCCCGTGTCGCGTTCACAGAAAGACCTTTGCCGGCGTATGTGTTTCTCCCCTCGCTCACTCTTTGGCCGCTGGATTGGAAGGTTAGTAGACCGCGCGCGAGGCTCAACAGGAGCGTGGGGTGAATCTCATGCTCTGCGCTACCTCAGCAGCGCCGGCATGACAGTTATCAAACGGAATTGGCGCAGTAAACACCTTGAAGGCGATCTGATACTTCTTGACGGACGGACCCTCGTCATTGCTGAGGTAAAAACTCGGCACATATCACTGCAAGGGTCATTTCCGGCGCATGCCAGCGTTACCCCTCAAAAAATGGAGCACCTTCAGCGCCTCACCCGGCGCTTCTTCAACAACAACGGCCCGTTCTGTCGGCGAATGGGAATACTAAACAGCCGCATCGATGTAGTTGAAGTTTACTACCGTCAAGGGCTGTTTGATTGCCGCGTAAAAGCATCAATTTTCTGGTGGCGTAACGTTGCATGAGTCAATCAGGGTGAAAAATGGGAGAGCTAGTGGCCTTTAAAGTTCCACATAGCAAAGATTTGTAGTAGCCTCTCGGCCCATAAACGACTCGCGCTACCTAAACTCGGAGAACGTCATGAAGAACTGTAATCTGCTCGCCGCTTGCCTTGCACTCA
>JBIKWG010000010.1:0-27929 GCA_044356425.1 Bdellovibrionota bacterium
ACGGGCGCGACCTGATTATTTATTGCAACTGCTGCTCCGGGCCGCAGCTTAAACACACCAGAGCTTGCCACTTCGTCACCCTCCTTGAGTCCATTAGTAACGGCAATAAAATCGCCTCGGCGCGCACCAAGTTGAACGATCTGCTGACGAGCGGTTGTGGCCTCACCTCCTGCTTCATCTTTCTTGCGCTCAATAACGTAGACAGAGTTTCCATACGGAGCGTAACTAATACTCGTTACCGGAATAGCTATTACTTGCTTAGCCTCGCCCAGCTCAAGAGAAGCCGAACCGAACATGCCAGGAACGAGCTCCTCTGTAGCGTTAGGCAGGGTTGCCTGAACATCTACGGTGCGCGTTACCTCATTAACATTGGAATTAGCGGCGGTAATTTTGCCGATAAAGACCTTTCCTGGAAATGCGTCTACAGTGACTCTTACCTCTTGGTCAACGCTTCGTAAGAGCGGAGCAACCTGCTGAGCCAGAGAGAAGTTAAAATATATCGGGTCAAGCGAATAGAGCGGCACAATAGGAGTGCCTGAGGCAACAAACTGGCCAAGATTCACTGCGCGAATACCTGCGCGTCCAGAAAATGGGGCCAGAATAGTTTTGCGTTCAATCGCAGCTTTAAGAGAGCGCGCCTCAGATTCCGCTTGGCTTACGCGAGACTGTGCCTCTTCTAGAGTTGCCAGAGAGAGCGCGCTTTGAGTTTTTAAATTTTGCGAACGCGCCAAGTTCTGCTTAGCAAGCTGCAGACGAGCCTGCGCCCCTTGTAACGTAGCCTGCTCAACTGAGCTATCAAGCTCGAGCAACACCTGGTTTTTCTGAACCTTCGAGCCAGACTCGAATCCAACCCTTACCACGTTACCAGATTCCTGCGTGCTTAAGGTCGCTCCTGATGTCGCCACAAAAGAGCCAACAGCAGAATAGGCATCGCGCCACAGCTCTTGTTTAACAACGACACTGGATATGGCCTCTGGCGGCGGAGCAAAGCTCGCATGCTCTGCGATCGCCCTACGGATCTGGATAAATTTGACAACTCCAAGAATAACCGTAAAAACACTCATTACTATCAGGGCTTTGATGATCTGCTTCTTCATCGGTAATATCATAGAAGTTTTCTGTGTTTGCGGGTTCTGGGTCTACCTTTTCCTTATACCCTCCTGACGCTAAACAAACCAGGAATTATGGCAATAAAGAGGGGAATCCAGGGAAGTCCACTGCTCTCTAGAAAATTGATATCTGAACAGGAAAAGATACGCCATAAGCTTGGGGTCAGGATGAACAAGTGGCGGATTTTAAACCTGGCTAGCTATGTCTGGAAGAGTGGCTATTTAACAGAGCAGAAGCACCCCTTTTTACTATGCAAGTTAGGCGAGGAGTGCGATAACCAATAATTATCAGGTGCAACGCTGCTTAACCTTTGCAGCACCTAACAAGATTCAGATGCGGGAGCACCTGCTCCAACAGAGGATAAGCGCATGAGCGCAGAGGCGCAGCCATTACATCCAACTATACTCGCACGAAACATTCCGCTTGCTGCCGCGCGCTCTTTTTTTGCTATGTTTCTCATCGTTATACCGATCCTCGTTCCATACTGGAGCTCACTTGGGTTAACGTTACACGAGGTATTCGAGCTGCAAGCCCTCTTTAGTCTTGCTGTCGCGTTGTTTGAAATCCCGACCGGCTACGTGGCTGACCTCTGGAGCAGAAAGGCATCTCTGCTGCTTGGAGGGTTTATTAGTGGCGTTTGCTTTAGCCTGCTTCCATTTGCAACGACCTATGAATCGCTAGCGCTATTTGAAGTTGTTATAGCGCTAGCAGCAAGCCTCTCTTCAGGCGCTGATATCGCTCTGGCGTATGACTCTATTCCAGCAGGAGTAAATCGCACAAAGATAGTTGGTCGGATCAATCAATGGGAGCTCATCGGAGAAGCAATCGCCTCGCTGGTCAGTGGTGTGCTGGTGATGTGGTCATTTTCCACGGTTTTGTTGGCGCAGGCCGTTGTGGGCTGGGGCCCCTTTATCATCTCGCTTTTCTTCATAGAGGCGCCAATTGAGCGAATGAAGCACAGGTCTCACCTGTCAAATTTTATGGGTGTGGTGAGGCATATACTATTTGATACTTCGCTCGTACGAATTATATTTTTTAACTGCCTTGCGTGGGGGCTCTCAAGTTTTTTTATCGTATGGCTCTTGCAGCCATACTGGACGCTGCATCAGGTTCCTCTTGGCTACTTCGGAGTCTTATGGGCAGCACTCATGTTCGTTAGCGCTTTTGTGAGTAAATATGCTCATCGCATTGAATCAGCCATGGGGGCTTACAACACCCTGCTCGTGCTAGCCCTTGCATCATGCTTTGGCTACTTCTTGATGGCTACTAACTTTGCGCTTGTTGGTATCATCGCCGGAGCCCTCTTCTATATAAATCGTGGTCTAGCCTCGGTAATTCTTACCGATGCATTTAACTGGAAGATACCTTCGGCGTTTCGAGCAACAGCAAACTCGATGCGAAGCTTGGCCTTTAGGCTAAGCTTTGGGGTCTTTGGTCCCCTTGTGGGCTTATGCGTAGAATCGCGGGGACTTTCAACGACACTTTTTATCCTCGGGTGCATCTTTAGTATATGCGTTGTCGTGCTCATGCTTCCGCTATGCAAACGGATTGAAGAGCTGCGAATTGAGTACATCCCGCAATAAAGAGGCTCTCATCCTGGCCGATGAACTATCTTTCAACCTTTGAGTCTTTTTGTGCGAGACTCCCTGACAACCTCAAGAGTAGCATTAGCCACACCAAGCGCTTCAAGCGTCGGATTGCGCTGTTGATCGATGCGCTCAATCACTTTTTTAAACTTGGCGAGCGCCTGAACTTGAAGCTGTCGTATCCGTTCCCCAGTTACTTGATACTCAATCGCGATCTCCCCAAGAGTCTGGCTCGTTGCGCCGATGCTGCCCAACCCGAAACGCTTCTTTATGACATCAAGTTCTTGCACCAAAAATCTTGATCTGTAAGCTGCTATCGATGAGCGCAATGATACAGGGAGAGATTCAACCGCACGTTCGTCACCCAAAATAGCATGAATCAACTGATGCAGCTCACCGTTTATCATCACGTCACTGGTTGAGACCGTAGTGGGATCGGCAAGTGTGTCAGATAGCGAGGTCGCATTGTGCGGAGGTGGCCCATCGGATATCGGCGCATCCAACGAAACAGAATTCCGCGTGCGCATCGATCTCCGACGATGCTCTATCTGCTTCTCGGTTAATCCTGAGCGCTCCGAAATTTCCTGCTCAGTCGGGTCTCGATCTAACTCGCGAGCCAATTCACACTCTGTTTCCTGCAAGTCTCGAGCTTTTTGATACAGATGAGCCGGTATTCTAACCGTACTACCGGCCTTTGTTAATCCGTCGCGTATCTCCCTCTTAATCCACCACGAAGCATAGGTGCTAAACTTCGCAGTTCGGTTGGGAACAAAATGATCCACAGCTTTTATCAAACCGATATTTCCGGCTGCAATAAGGTCTGCAACCTCTAGGCCGAGGCCCAAAAACTCTTTGCCACTGCAACCACGAACAGAAGATTTGACTTTATCAGACGCTGCCTAGCTTCTTCATCGCCTGCTATCCTGCGCATCCCGAGTTCTTGCTCCTCAGCCAAAGAGAGCAGAGGAGCAGCTTTTGCAGCGTCTTTGATATAGTCGCGCACCAGGTAGTTATCAGAATATCTGCCGCGCGCGGGTCGAACATCTTCGCTATTTGAGGACGCCTCACGAGACAAGTCCCGAGGAACAGCCAGGCCTGTGCTCCAAGTTTCTTTTGAAGGGTAAGATATAGACTTCTGGGAGAGTGCGCTTTGCGACAGTTTGGCGGCTCTATTGTCATTACGATTCATGTTGGTTGAAGTCTACCAGATACAGTACTAGAGGCCAGAGTTAAGCAGATGTCTTTATGAAGCTCCTATACTTTTCGTCCTAAGAGAGCGTGTGCAAAAATTGCACAATTTGCGGGCGGTGCTTATCGCGCGCGCCTCTTAATAGAGACAATCTTGATAGAGCAGTTCCTGACAGAAAAAGACTGCAGAAGAGTGCGGGGCAGATCAAACACACGCTGCTATTTGTTTCATAAATTCAATCAAAACTCATCGCTTCGCTCATGCATACGGCTCACAAGAGGATCTGCCAAAGCACAGAGAAACTCAGACTGGCTTGCTCATAGGTCGAAGCAGTCCGGTTAAGAGTGCTTCTCATAAGGTCCTTCGCACGTGAACTTTACACTGCACTCACCATCAACTCGAGCGGCGTGTCGGATTACCACAAGGAGCTGTCCCGATAGCTATTACGACATCTTGGTCTCTATCAAATCGGAAGTTGAAAAATTCCCCAAGGATATTAACTTCTCAAATTACAGGGTACGCAAAAAAGAGATGTTATAATTATTCACTGGGGAAAACTGCATCAGGTAAATGAGCTGCGCAGGCAAAGAACAGAATGCCAGGCACGCCTAAAAAGCTGCGGCAGCTTCTTAATCTAAAAACTGTATCCATCAGTCCTTACCGCTTCTTCGGGTCAACGTCTTCTCGGGCAGAAGCTGCTCGTTTAACTGCGGATCTGCTTAAATCCGGATCTGCTTAAATGCGGATCTTTGAATTTTTCTTTTTGAATCTTTCCCATTAAAACTTGCATCTCTTTCGAGTATAGAAATATACTAGAATACACACTGTCTGTATCACTGACAACTCCTTTCTTTTAGGTGGCAATATGTCTCTATCTCTTGAGCATGCTATGGCTAGCGATAAGGGCGCCAAAAATAAGGGCAATCAACCTAGGATAGATACGCCCTCTGCGGATCCCCTTAGCCAACTGCTCTCTCATGGGCACCTATGGCTAGGAGAAGCGCAGTTAGATCAACACCCCTCGGCTGGCTCATGGACACTGCCCTCTAAACATTCTACATCGAATAGCGGGGCTATTCCTTTTAACGCTCATGAGATCGACTCTCTGCTTCCACATGGAGGTCTTAAATGCGGAGGCACTCATGAATTTTTCTACAATGATCCGCTCCTCGCATCTCGATCGCGTACTGAGCAGAATCTCTTGTTTCCAAGCAGCATCCCTGCTCTCTTAGCTCGTAATGCTATCGAGCATTACTACTCTTCACCTGCAAGTGCGTGGCATAGATCAAACGTACGTTCAGAGCATGCTGCGCTCGCTCCCTTCTTTATCATCTGGATAGGAAAGCGCTGCTGGCCCACCCCATTTGCACTCCCAACAGAGGCACTGCCTTGCTGCCTCTTTATCGATCCAGCCACAGAAAAACTCGCGCTTTGGGCGATTGAGACAGCTCTTCGCTCACATGCTGTAAAAATTGTTATTGCCGATTGTCCGTCTCATTCCCTAACAACTTCTCGTCGCTTTTTGCTTGCAGCAGAGGCCCACAATACAACGGCGATTTTATTACGAAGCCCAAAAGAGATTGCTGTATCAAGCAGTGCAACTACTAAATGGCAGATCTCGCCTGCTTTATCTGAGCATTCACATCCGCTGTGGGAGATAAATCTCGCACGATGTAAGGGCAGGGCTCTTGCAGCGACAACGTGGCTTGTAGGCTTAGAGGATAACTATGAAAACAGAGCGGAAGTATCTCTGCGTGTATTTCCCCGAATGGTCAATAGAAGTTACCAGACGGAAGCTACAGGCAGCTACAAATACGGAACGTAGGAACACACCCCGAGCAAAATTATCTGCCCCGCAACGCATCATTCTTACAGAACAGCGTGCTCAGCAGCTAGTTGTTATGCGCTGCTGCTCGCAGGCTGCGCGGGCTGGAGTGCGACCACTTATGGCTCTCCCTTTAGCGGAAGCACTTTCTCCCCACGCTCATATCGAGCCCTTTGACGCGACTCGAGATTGCAAAGCGCTCTACCGGCTGGCGGTGTGGTTCTTAAAGTATTCTCCCCTTGTTGGCCTTGACTATGAGCTCTTTAGCGCACGCTCTACCAACACACTCTCTACTGTAAGCCCTCTTCACTACGGCATCATTGTTGACTTAACAGGCACTGAGCGCTTGCATCGAGACCTTCGAGAGTTCGCTACGTTTATTCAAAAGACGTTCTCGCACTCAGCTCGTGTTGCTCTCGCTCCAACAGTAGGTTGTGCCTGGGCACTCTCGCGTTATGGCTCTTCAGCAACATGGCCCATGACTACCCCATCCCTACACCATATCACGCAAGCGATCGCTCCTCTTCCCGTGCAAGCTCTAAGGATAAATGAACAGTGCGCTCAGCTCTTACACGATGTGGGAATCACGGTGATTGGTGAACTTGCGAGTATGCCTCGACGCTCACTAGCTCAACGATTCGGAAAGTTTCTGCTCTATCGCCTTGACCAGCTATGCGGCTCGATTGAAGAGCGGCTCCACACCGTTACCCCTCCCCGTCACTTTGCAAGCTCAAGAATTTTTGAGCCTCCACTAATTCATCGAGGGGCCATAGTAATCGCGATCGAGCATATATTTAAAGAGCTCCTGCAGCAGCTTAAGCAAGAGAGCAAGCTGGCAAAATACTTCTCTCTCACTATTCGAGATACAGCTTTGCAGTTAAGCACGAAAGAATTTCCACTTGCTGCTGCTACTAGCGATCAAACTCATATAGCAGCAATTATTCAACCAATTATCGACTCGATGAGCTTCTTTGGTGAAGTACGTGAGATATCACTTAAAGCAAAACAGATCGAAAGTGCAACGACTCAGCAGAAAACATTCGGCGCATCTTCTGATGTACAAGCACCAGAGCAAGAGCAGAGAGAGCTTATGAACGCTTTTAGCATTCGAATAGGAAAAGACCGTGTCTCCCTTGCACGACTACATCACTCATATATCCCCGAGCACTCTTTCTCGTATCACAGCGCTATTACAGAACGCGACAACAAGAGCCACAATCAAATCGCTGAGCCGCTCACTCCCTACAGCATTACCGAGCGACCATCACTTCTGCTTGAACGCCCCGAACAGATTACAACTATAGCGATGCTGCCAGATAAGCCCCCCTCTTTTCTTCAATGGAGGGGCTCTCATCTTAAAATAATCGCTGGTATTGGCCCCGAACGGATTACCCCGGAATGGTGGCAACAAAACATTCAAACAGGAACTTTTTCAGAGCGCGATTATTTTAAGGTGCAAGATGATTGTGGTCGTTGGCTGTGGGTATACCGAGAGCAGAAGACACAAGAGTGGTTTCTGCACGGAGTGTGGACGTAACAGCCGATGTACGCCGAACTTCAATCTATCTCTAACTTTTCGTTTCTGCGTGGCGCTAGCCATCCGCAGGAGCTGATCTGGCGCGCAGCAGAGCTTGGCTATAGGGCGATTGCACTGACCGATTACAACACTCTCTCTGGTATTGTGCGGGCACATGCTGCTGCTCGCGACGCAGGCATTCAATATATTGTAGGGTGCCGGATAGAGCTTGATTTTCAGGGCCAGTTACGCCACTCATTTACCAATCGAAGCTCTCAATACAAGCAAACCTCGCTGCTCGTATATCCAACAACTCGCAAAGGATACGGCGCTCTCTGCAGGCTGCTCACTCACGGCAAGCGCGACGTCTCAAAAAACGACTTCTTCCTTACACTTGCCGATTTTCTAGCTGTGCAGAATGAGTTTGTTACGATTGCTGTTCCTCCTTTCTTTCAAACTCCACTTCAATCTGTCGGTGGATATGCCCAAGATGATTGCTCACTAAATGAACGCCATGCGATTTTTTATAAAGTGTGCAAAGTTCTCAAGGAAAATTGTATAGATCAGAGACTGCTATCTATTTCGCTTACCTACAACTACGGGCCCCAAAATAAGCGGCTAGTCGATCTATCTCTACAGGTAGCTCGCTCACTCTCTCTGTCAGTGACTGCAACAAACGATGTGCACTATCACATACCTGAAAGGAAACCTCTGCAAGATATCCTTACCTGCATCCGGTCACATTGCACTATTCAGCAGGCTGGCTTTCGCCTATTTCAAAACAGCGAACGCTTTCTTAAACCTGTAGCTGAAATGCAGCGGCTCTTCCGTGACATTCCGCAAGCCATCTCTCGCTGCTGCGAAATCGCCGAAATTACCTCAGGCTTCTCTCTTTCGGATCTGACCTACACCTATCCATCAGAGATATGCCCAGACGATAAACGTCCAGAGCAATTCTTGCGTGAGGCTGTGCATGCCGGAGCACAGGAGCGCTACCCAACTGGCATTCCCGACCATGTAATAAAGAGCATCGAAGAGGAGCTCACTCTCATTCGCGAACTTGAATATGAAAAATACTTCCTCACCTGCTATGATATAGTCACTTTTGCACGTAGTCGCGAAATTTTATGCCAGGGCCGCGGAGCCGCAGCAAATTCAACTGTGTGCTTCTGCCTTGGAATTACGTCTGTTGACCCCCAACAAATTGACCTACTTTTTGCGCGCTTTATCAGCAAAGAACGGCAAGAGCCGCCTGATATCGATATCGACTTTGAACATGAGCGCCGCGAAGAAGTCATACAATATATCTATAAAAAGTTTGGGCGCGATCGTGCCGCAATTGCGGCGGCGATCACCACCTATCGACCGCGCAGTGCTGTGCGCGATGTCGGCAAAGCACTCGGTCTGTCAGGTGAGATAATCACGAAGCTTGCCAGAAGCATCCATCACTGGACAGGCTGCGCTGTAACATCAGATAATCTTCTCCAGCTAGGGCTCGACCCATTTGATGCTACCGTTCAAAATACGATAGCGCTTTCGCACCAACTTGTAGGATTTCCGCGTCATCTGACGCAACACGTCGGTGGATTTATAATCTCACACGATCCACTGTGTGAAATCGTTCCAATTATCAACGCTGGCATGCCGAGCCGGACGATTATTGAATGGGACAAGCACGACATCGAAGAGCTCGGGATGCTCAAGATTGACGTGCTAGCGCTTGGGATGCTGACCTGCATCCGCAAAGCTTTTACGTTAATAAATACACTGCACGGAACGCAGTATAGCCTTCACTCACTGCCGGCAGATGACTCTGCTGTCTACGATATGCTGTGCGCTTCGGATAGTGTAGGGGTTTTTCAAGTAGAGTCGCGCGCACAGATGTCGATGCTTCCGCGCTTAAAACCACGCTGTTTTTATGACCTTGTTATTGAAGTTGCAATCGTTCGACCAGGCCCAATTCAGGGTAACATGGTGCACCCATTTTTGCGGCGACGTGCAGGGCTCGAAAAGCCCTATTTTCCGGACGAGCGCGTAAAGAGAATCCTCGGTAAAACCCTCGGTGTGCCGATCTTTCAAGAGCAAGCGATGCGGCTTGCGATAACACTTGCTAATTTTTCGCCCGGGGAGGCCGAGAAGCTTCGCCGCGCTATGGCAGCCTGGAAGACACAGAAGGGCGTTATCGAGGCGTTTAAAGCGAAGATCTTTCGCGGTATGAAAGAGAACGGCTACTCAGAAGATTTTGCTGATACATGCCTCAATCAGATTAAGGGATTTAGTGAGTACGGATTTCCTGAGTCTCACGCTGCTTCGTTTGCCCTACTGGTGTACGCCTCTGCCTGGATTAAACGCCACTATCCAGCAGAATTTGCGGCATCGCTGATAAATAGCCAGCCGATGGGTTTCTATGCCCCCTCTCAGCTTATCCGTGATGCACAGGCACACGGCGTGACCGTTGAACCGATCGATACAAACAAGAGCAGCTGGGACTGCTCGGTATATTACGCAACTGACAGAGCGCCTCATATGCGCCTGGGGCTCCGTCTTATTGCGGGGCTTCGGCAGGAACACGCACATGCGCTGAGTAATTCGGTGGCAAGAGATGGTGAGTTCGACTCGATTAGCGAACTATGGGGCCGAGGTGCAGGAGTCACAAAAGCTACACTGCGTACCCTTGCTCATGCAGACTCGTTTTCATCGCTTGAACTATCTCGCCGCCCTGCACAGTGGAGCATTCAAGAGCTAGCGCCTAAAGCTGCCCCGCTTGATGCTCTCTTTACCCCGCGCGCACACAGCACTGCTATATTGCCTTCAACTACGATTAACGAAGAGATGCTTAATGATTATGCAACTACAGGGCTCTCTCTTCGGGCGCATCCGATTCAATTTCTTCGTGAAAAGCTTACTGCTGAAGGAGCAAAGTCAACACGTGAATTACTTTCAAAAGAGGGCATTCCCATAGGAACAAACGTGTCAACCGCAGGACTTGTCATCACACGCCAACGGCCAGGAACAGCGAAGGGAGTGGTTTTTATTACCCTGGAAGATGAGTTTGGATCTCTTAACCTCATCATACGTCCGGCGCTGTTCGAACAGCACAGCGCAGCCGTACTCTCCGCGGCAGTTCTGTATGTAAATGGCAGACTGCAGCGGATAGGAGAGGTTATATATGTGGAAGTGAGCGGGTTACGACGGGTATAGCTTTTCGATTGCTCTTTGGGCTTCTTTCTTCAATGCTCGTTGGTTCAAAAAATGTTGGCCGCAGTCATGACCAATGTCTTTTCTTCTGGTGGACAGTCTCCTTCTGCCTAGCTCGCAATTTTTCCAATCAATTGTTTTCGGGCCCCATCTTCAAGCTATTGGTCAGTCACTTCAGCAAGCGCAAAAGCCAAACTCTCCTTGCATTTGCCGAGATTCGGTTTGACTACGTATACTGCTGCCTTTCTCACCCACGGCTCAACGTCTCTGGTATTTTTATCCACGATTATTTGGTCACATTACATGCTCTCGAGTGACAGCTGGCAATCGTATCGTGGCAATCAACGGTCACTATACTTCCGACCCAGAAGATGTTAGTCGACTCACCGTTGATGAGTGGTGATACGACTAGGTACGAACCAAAGCGTGGCCTCTGAAAGCCTTTTAAAATGTCGGCCATCTTTGAAAAGCCCGTAACAACATAGCTACACCGCGCCTCACTAAGTCCAGGGCGGTCTAGCTAGCTCTACACGCTGCATGGTCGCTACCGCAACCGTTTCGATTCACTTGTAACACGCTAGCATCCACCGTAAGCTTCCAGCTATTCTTAAGCGCTATCTCCCTTGTCGGAAGCACGGCTTGCCCTGTCCCACACAATGAGATCTCTAGATGTTTTTCTGGTAATGAGCTGCGGATAGCGAGTGTTACCTGGTGTCCAGCAGCGAAATAATACAGCGCCTGCTCAGAGTGCGCTAAATTAAAGCAGCTGTACGTCGCTTCATCGGGGACATTAAGGCAGGCTGGCAACTCACTAAACGAAAGATTGCGCAACTCACGGGCCACCAAGCTGACAAGATAGGAGCACTGGTCGATGTTTCGAGACTCACTTTTTTCCATGCTTACGACATACATTACAGCTGAGAAAATAAAGGTGCCCACCAAATACAACTGAAATAAGTCGGAGCCTACCACTATCCCACGTGCCTTTGCAGATAATCCGCCTAGGGCCGCTTCGACCCATCCCACACCTGCGGCGACTAGGTACATAAGAAACGGAATAACTACGACGATGCGATGCCCAGTATTTGGAAAATCTGTAATGGCGCTGTTAAGAAAAATTAAAGTTAAAAAAGCGGCACTGCTTAGCACTATTATGGGTCGCATCGGATTGCCGTTGTTGCGCAGCAACCCAACTCCTATCGCCAGAAATACCACCGCCGGTGTAGATATCAGACTTCCAGATATCGGGGGGATATACATTTCACGAGGAAGGGGTGCAACTAAGCGTGAGATCGTATAGAGATACTTCTCAAGGATATACCACGCAGTCCCTTCCGATGGTGCGTATGGATCGAGTCGGTTTAACGTAGCCCCTAGCAGACCCGAAAAATAACTGAGCCCCGAACCAACCGCGAGCATCAGACCAAGAAGAAACGGAACGAACGATTTGGCTAGATTTTCACGCAGTTCACGCGAAAGCACCCTGTAACAAGTGCACGATATGACCGTTACCAGCACGGTTGAAACGGCAGCCAGATGAAAATAGCAACTCCACCCGCAGATAAAGCCCAGACGAGCTGCCTCATACCGCGTCAATTCTCGCTTAACGGTTACAAAACAACATAGACACGTTACCGCAATTAAAAGATTGAATATTACCACGAGATTTTCGCGAGCAAGGAAGAGAACCAGAGGGGTTGTGGCAAAACACACCGATGCAGCAAACGCAGCCGTGAAAGAGAAGTGCTGACTAACGATTCGGTAGAATATATAGATTGAGAGCGCCGCTATGCAGCTCGTAAAAAGCCGACATGCAACGATCGATCTTGGAAACGCCCACTCAAAAGGAACATACAGCGCTGCTAAAAGCCGTGAATATCCCTCATACGAACCAGGAGCGAGAAAATACTCCGGTGTGCCTAATAAATTCCTGGCATCCTGCGGCCCGTCTCGTATGATGTCACCAATGAATGTGTGAGGAATATCCTCTAGTCGATAGAGATAGATACCAACCAGCGCTACTAGCCCAAGCAAAGCTACGTAGTACAGCACGGGCTGCGACTCACACTGCTTGGGCTCAGAAAACCAACTGCTAAACTGCTGAATATGAATGAGAGCCGATGCTGCAAGAAAGAGCAAGAGTGCCGGAATCCTAATCGCTGCGACTTCTAGCGGAAAAGAGAATAGAATGGCCGCGAGCATGGCCAACCCAAATGGCATGGTCTGTGTATGTTGCGAATAGCGTGTCCGCATAAAATGAAACACCTAAAACACTCGCTCAACAACCAAGCAGCTGAGCCCCCTCTTTTAGCAATCTCCTTACTTTATCGGAAATAGTGTAATAACCTTCTACTATGAGCAACTTCGAGCCCTCCAACCACCGACCGATACCCACTCAGTGTGTTGTTTCCCATCGATCCCTACCAGCGGGAAGGGCTTTTGCAAAGCTCACTTTCACGCAACTCGCCATACTTGCACAAACTGACGGCGACCATGAGCTAGAGCTGCCACTGAAAGGAATCAAGCTTAGCTGGGGCGGAGCAAACGATAAATTGCTCTTTATTACCCACCCTGACTATCCAGAATGGAGCATCTTTACTCGTGATCGTGCGGTGCTTGCACACCTTAAGGCTACGGGCTCACCCGATGTTGAGGACGCCCTATCGGAACTAGCGCACGAGCGCCGCTATGTGCTTCGTCGGACCCTGATAGCTGCAGCAGTTCTTCTGGCTATCGTGTGGGGAACTCTTGTGTTGTGGAAGCCCGCCGTTGCAATGTGTGCAAACGTAGTTCCCTTCTCATGGGAAAAAAAGCTTGGAGAGGCTGTCTTCTTCACGGTGCAGACTCAAACACCAATCGTATCAGATGAAGGGTTGACGCAAGAGCTATCACGCTTTGTAGCCCCTCTAAAGCAGGTGGCAGGCGAAAAATCTGACGATCTCACGTTCTATATCGCCACAAGTGAGAACCTAAACGCTTTTGCTCTACCCGGTGGAAAAATTATACTGAACTCGGGCACGATTCTTAACGCTGCCAGGCCGGAAGAGCTCTATGGCGTCCTTGCACACGAGATCTCACACGTTACCTTGCGTCACACCACACGACAGATGATATCAGTGTTTGGCGTGTATATGGCTGTCGATCTTATCTTAGGAAACATAATTGGAACGGTTGCGGCTGTTGGCCAAGGCGCTAGCTATCTGCTGCAACAGGGCTTCTCTCGTGACCAAGAGCGCGAAGCTGACCAGCAAGGACTAGCCTACCTTCTCGAAGCCGGCATTGATCCCCGTGGAATAATCGAGTTCTTCAACAGAATTGAGCGAGAGAAAGCTGCTCATGAGACGCTTTCAGAGATCGATAAGAACCTCTCTTTCTTAAGCACGCATCCGACCTCAAGGGAACGAATCTCTGATCTATCCAGGCAGATTGAAGCGCACTCGCAGCAAGCCTTTCGTTCTTTTCCTTCTGCTGAATTTGACGCCTTTAAAGAGAAGCTCCGAACGGCACTACGCACCACTCGCTGACACGGCAACAATCAATGAGAGTAACAGCAACGCGGCTGCCGGCAGTGCTTTTACCAGGGGATCACGCACCTTCATATGCATCGCAACAGCGGCAAGCATCAAACCTCCCATGCCGCTGGCGCCGACTAGACCAAGCATCGGATGCCAAATGCCGCCCAGACTCATCGAAGCACAGCTTAGCTTGAGAACTTTAACCATCCTCATACAGCCCTCAGACAACCCATAAACCTGAAACTCTTCCTGCAGGTTCTTAGCATCACCACCGCGATAAGACGTAGCTTTCCCCGCACGAAGCAGCCAGACATTATAGATCCCAAAAGCGATGACTAGCTGACTCATCAAGACAAATTGCTCGCGCATAGCATGGCTCCAAACTAAAGTTGCTGAGAAATAACTTGCCCCTTCAGCATAGCAAGAAATGACGCACGTCAACTAGACGATTGTAGCACCAATCGCCAGACCGTCGCTCAGTTTAGCTTAACCGATGACGGTCGGCTCGAACGCACCAGCTACCGCGCAACTATTGTTCCACCCCCATATAGCGCAGGGAAGGAATTGACGCCCACCGCCCTCTCTCTGATACTACGGCTGCGAATGGATTTATGGGCTAACAGGGTCTGGCATATGCAAACAGTCATAAAAGGTAATCAGGCATTCAGATATCTGGAAGTTGAGCTTGCACCAGGAGAGAGCATTACTGCCGAGGCAGGAGCTATGGCGAGTATGGATGCAGCTCTCGACTTAAGAGCCACCTTTAATGGCGGACTACTTGCCGGACTTGCTCGCAAGTTTCTCGGAAGCGAGTCGCTCTTTATTAATCACTTCACTAATCACTCAAGCGCTCCAAAGAAACTTACGCTCACTACTCAGCATCCCGGAGACGTCTGTGAGGTGAAATTAGAAAACTCTGCTATTAACCTAGAGAGTGGAGCCTACGTATGCTCCACCGAAGGTGTTCAGCTTCGTCTACGCTGGGCGGGTTTAGCGTCGTTTTTAGCGCGTGAGGGGCTATTTAAACTGGTGGCGGCCGGTACAGGATCAGTGTGGTTTGGAGGCTACGGCGCCTTTATTAAAAAAGACCTTCAAGGCGAGCACATTATCGATTCTGGCCACCTCGTTGCTTACGACCCAGGCATCCGTCTCAAAACACAGCTTTCGAGCGGCGTTGTTGGTAGCATGCTCAGTGGCGAAGGTCTTGTAACACGCCTTGAGGGCAGCGGTTCTTTTTGGCTACAGACACGCAGCCTCAGCGGACTAGCTGACTGGGTCAATCCTCGATTTTAATTGGGTAATCTAAATGGACATTGAAATTATCAAAGGCCCCGGGAGCTCTGCCGCTAAAGTAACTTTGCAACCAGGAGAAAGCTGCGTTGCTGAGGGCGGCTCCATGATTGCAATGCGCGGCAACTTTGACATCTCAACGCAGACGCAAGCAAAAAAGCGCAGTATAACGGCCGGTCTTAAACGGCTGGTTGGTGGAGAATCTTTTTTCCAGAACTACTATACTCTCACCGACTCTACGCAGGGTGAGATAATCTTTGCACCTTCGCTTCCCGGCGACATGCTGGTGATTAATCCATCATCAGTAGGAATAATTGCTGAAGGCGGCTCTTTTGTGATTCGATCATCAGCGGTTACTTTAGATACAACCTGGCAGGGAGTAAAATCTCTATTTTCTGGCGAAGGACTCTTCTGGCTGCGCCTTCACGGCCAGGGAGAGGTCGTACTCAATACTTTCGGCGCATCTTACTCAATCGATGTTGATGGGGAATACCTGGTTGATACAGGACACATCGTTGCCTTCGAAGAAACCCTCGACTTTTCAATAGCCAAAGCAGGCACAAGTTGGATCTCTTCATTTCTTGGTGGAGAGGGATTGGTATGTCGGCTGACAGGCAAAGGGCGCGTGTGGTGCCAGTCGCACAATCCACCAGCTTTCGGCAGGTTACTGAGCCCGATGTTACGACCGCGATAGGCAAATAAGAGGACGATATATGGAGCAATCGAAATCAGATTTTCAATACCGCCTGGAAGGGGATCCTGACTTTACGCTTCTGACAGTCACTATCCCCGCCGATAAGACCTTAAAGGTCGAGGCCTCTGCGTTGGCATCGATGGACACCAATCTGAAGATGAAGACAAAGATGAAGGGTGGCCTTTCACGATTCCTTTCAGGAGAATCTCTGTTCGTCAATGAATTTAAAGCTGAGGGGGCACCAGGCGAGATTACTATCGCTCCAGGGGCTCCCGGGGATATCGCGCACGTCTTTCTCAGCAATCAAACGATCTTTCTCCAAAATAGTGCCTACCTGGCTTCATCCCCAGATTTACAACTTGAGACGAAGTGGCAAGGAGTCACAAAGGGGTTTTTCTCGGGCGAATCGTTCTTTCTAATCAAGGCTTCGGGTACTGGCGACCTGTGGTTCAACACCTTTGGAGCTATTATTGAGCTGCCCGATGCAGACAGCACTGTTACGATCGATACCGGACACATTGTAGCTTTTACCGAAGGGCTCGAATATGAAGTAGGCCGGCTTGGCGGATACAAGTCGCTTTTTCTATCCGGAGAGGGCTTTGTGTGCCGTTTTCGTGGCCACGGAAAGATCTGGATGCAGACCCGCAAGCCAGCCGCTTTCTTAAGTTGGCTCCACTGGCATCGACCAGTGCGCGACCGCGACTAAACGCGTTTTCAGCTTAATCCATTTCGATAGCAGACCTTTGTTGATATTCTGCGCCAAGGGTCGCACCGGACGTATTTGTCCGTATACAAGTCAAAGGTATGGTACGTCGCAGTGTTATCTCTTACAGCTTATGGGCGGCTTCAGTTGCAACGCTCCTCTTTCTTTTTTGGATAAGCTCAACCTTCGGACTGCTCTCGTATGAGCCCGATATCCACCCATCGTATCATGCAATGCTTGCAGATGCGTTTCTTAATGGACAGCTTCATCTTCTAGTCGAGCCCCCCGCTGATCTTCTTACGTCTCCAAACCCATATGATCCCTACCAACGAGGCAATCCGTATGGATACGTATGGGACGCCTCTTTTTATAAGGGAAGGTACTTCCTCTATTTCGGCGCTGTGCCAACGCTGCTGTTTTATCTTCCGTGCAAGGTTTTATTCGGCTTTTATCCAACCGATGATGTAGTCATCACCCTTCTCTCATTAGCGACCATAGCTACTCTTTTTGCAACATGTCTGCAGGTGGCAAAGAGACTGCTGCACACTCGCCCCCCGTTGCATCCTGCCATATGGCTTTTGTACATCGCCGCCGCATCTAGCCTTGCCATTCAGCTGGGAGGAGGCGTGTGGGTCATCGCTGCACTTAGTGGAATGTTTTTTCAAGTTGTTGCTCTCGGCGGGCTTTTAATTGCTACTAGCAAAGTCGTAGCTAAGGGAAGCTCTTTCTCGCAGATATCGTGGGCGTTTTTTGCTGGCTGCTCTACAGCGGCAGCAATCGGCAGCCGACCCACTCACCTGCTTTTGATACCAGCTGGGGTCCTGCTGTTGGTAGGCACCGCATGGCGCAGCAACACGGCACATCAATTTACCAGAACGCTTGCTTCATTCTTACTGCCGGTTGGCCTGGGCTGCTTACTACTTGGCTGGTATAACTATGCTCGATTTGACGACGTATTTGAGTTTGGCCAGCGCTATCAGCTTGGTCTCTTGGATTTTGCAACCAACCCGCTGTGCTCGCTTGAACGAGCAATCAAGAATCCTATTCTTATCGTAATTCAGAGCTGGTACCTTTTTTTTCAGCCCATATATCTGAGCACTGAATACCCCTTTCTCAATTTCGATCGAATCGACCCCACTATTCTTTCTTGGCAGCACCCGGACTATATCGGAACTGACGCGGTTACTGGCCTGCTCTTTGTATCACCTCTGCTTATTCCTGGTCTTCTGGCCGCAGCCACAGTGGCGCGAAGAGGATCGCGTATAACGCGTCTTTACTACGGGATGAACCTTCTGGTTGCAGTCACAATCCTGGCCTATCTTCACACCTGCATATTCGCTGCAGCCCGTTTTCTCTTTGAGATTCTCTCGGTGCTACTAATCATCACTCTGCCCGCTCTCTGGCATGTGTGCTCAGGTGATTCAGAGCTATCGCCCCAGCAGCGTCATAAACCGCTGACAACAACAACATGGCGAGCTATCACATATTTCGGTGTAGCTGTAGGCCTGTGCATCGGTCTCGCTGGAAGCTTAGGTGGCCACTTCAAGAAAGGACCGGATACACTTCTTTTTTTTCAGCAGCTCGTTGGCCTACCGGTACCTCCTGCAACAGACGAGCCGCTCCTGCCTCTTTAGTTAACAACGGCGGCACTGATTTCGGTGTGGAACTCTCTTAAATGCTGTATAAAGGGTCGTTATGCATACGCCTCTGCTACATATGTTCTGCGGTTTTTATCAGCTCCCTCTTAGCCTGCCCAAGCAAGAGCTGCTGCGAGAGGTCCTTGTTCGGTATGCCCTCATTCCGTACGAGAACCTCTCAAAAATTATTAGAGCCACAGAAGGAGTCAGCGACCAACGTTTTCAGTCTCCCCACGAGGTGCTGCAAGGCTTCTGGCGCGACGGCTCAGGCGGCACATGTTTTCCGCTTACTCAAACTCTCGTTCAACTTCTGCTTGAAATTGGCTATGATAGCGCTCCCATCCTTGCAGACAGACGCTACGGCACCGATACGCACTGCGCTGTATTAATCATGATTGAGCAAGAACCTTGGCTGCTAGACCCTGGCTACCTCATCTTTGCCCCAGTACCAGTTCCCAGCCACGGCAGTGCTGAACATCAAACCTCACACTCAAAAATTCTGCTCACGCGAATACCTACTGGCGAACGGGTTGACCTTGCAACTCTTGAGAATGGCAAACCTCCCCGCTATCGCCTAACCTACAAACTTCAAGCCGTTGATGAAACAACCTTCAGGTCAGCCTGGGAGCGGTCATTTGATTGGGAGATGATGACCTATCCAATTATCTCTTCAGTAAGAGGTGATTGTCACCTCTACATACAGAAAAACTCGCTGCTCATTCGCTCTCCGGGGCATGTTGAGCGAACGCACCTCACCGAAGAACAGTTAGCCAGAGAAGTCTCACAAAGGCTTTCACTCTCGCCTGAAATTGTGAGAAAAGCCCTATTGTGTCTTAGTAAGTGATTGCGCTTATGTCAGTTGCTCCGTCCGTTAAGCTTTTTGTTGCGATGCTCTCGCCCATCGATAGTGACAACGATGCAGTATTACAGATGATGATTGAAGTTTTTGGCTCAATCGACTTTATTGGCGCCCCGCACCCCTTTGATGTGACTGATTACTATGAAGATGAGATGGGCCCTAACCTCACTCGCCGTATCTTAGGCTTTACCGGCCCCCACCAAGCCGACATTCTAGTGGGAACAAAGCTAGCCTGCATTGAGCTCGAGCGGGCCTTAAGCATGGAGGGCAACCGGACGGTAAATCTCGACATCGGCTACCTCGACCACAACAAGATTGTCCTCGCTAGTACCAAGGGAGCTGGCCAGAAGATATATTTAGATAGTGGCATCTATGCTGATTTCGTAGCGCGATACACCCACGGATCGTACAAACCGTTTGAATGGTCGTTTCCTGACTTCAAAGATGGCAGATACGATCGCGAATTTGCTGCACTACGAAAGCTGCTCTTAGAACAGGAGATGTTAAGTGTCTAATCTAATCGGAATCGTCTCAGATACACATGAAGATATTCGTATGATAGTTCGCGCAGTGAATATCTTTAAACAACGGTCCCCTGCGCTTGTAATCCACTGTGGCGATATCATCTCGCCACCGGTGCTTGAGCGATTTGCAGGACTTCCGCTAAAGCTTGTCTATGGAAACAACGACGGAGAGCGCGCAGGATTGAAGAAAAAGTGTCAGGAGCTAGGGTTTGACGAAATTCAGGATACGCTGACTTTTGAATTTGCGGGAAAACTCTTCTTTGTGAATCACGGCACCCGCTCAAACATCATTGAGCAGGCAGCCTCCGAGCAGATATATGACTATATTTTGCACGGGCATACTCACGAAAAGCGCAACGAGCAACGAGGACGAAGCCGAATCATAAACCCAGGCGCGCTCTTCTCGGCCCAGGAGTACTCGGTTGCCTTTCTAGAGCCCGAAAGTGGCGCGTTAGAGTATGTGACAATCCCAGACTAGTTAGTCGAAGACACCTGATATCGAGTCGCCGCTTACGTTCAAGCGGCGACTTCTTAAAGCCCAGCAGAGTGTCATTATCTGTGACAGCCAACTGTCATGTTGGCCGCCGATTCGCTACTACTTTTTCTGACTAACCTCAAAATGCTTGGAGTGATCACGGAAAGGATCGTCTGTAAACACGCCGCCCAGCATGATAGCAAGAAGAATGAATGGAATCAGGATATACATCCACAGGATCTTGTTTTCATACTTAGCGTGCATGAAAACATATATCACCATGGTCGCTTTAAAAGTGGCTATTAAGAGCGCTCCAACAATATTCCACTTCCCAAAGTTAAACTGTGGAGCCTTTGCAACCACTACAGTTACAATGGTAAGCACTAAGAGAGTTACCAAAACCTTGAAGAATTTCGACTCTGGAACGATATGGCCGAGCTCTTCTGCATGTGAGTTTGAATGTGAATGTGACATTACGTAACTATCTCCTACGTTATCCAACTAGATACAGAAGTGGGAAGAGGTAGATCCAGATCAGGTCGACTAAGTGCCAATACAAGGCACCAAGCTCTACCGGAGTGAAATACTTCGACGAGAAACGATTTTTAAGTGCTGGCCTGATACCGTACCAGTACATAACAGCCATACCGATAATCACATGCAAGGCATGCAGACCGGTCATGCAATAGTAGATACCTAAGAAGTTCTTGTACTCATAGAAGCTTGTGTTCCAAAAGAATGGAAACATGCCGTGGTGCGCTTTAGCTGAATACTCAATGGTCTTGATCACCAAGAATATAAATCCGCAGGCAACGCTCATGCCGAAGTTGATTGCTACGCCACGATTATCTCCTCTCTGAGCCTTAGTTACCGCAACAGCGGCAGTGTAGCTTGAAAACAGAAGAACCGCAGTATTAAGCATCCCAAGCGGCCAGTTAAGGTTCTTACACGCCTCTGCGAACTCATCGAGATGGTAGTAGCGCATAACAGCGAAGCTACAAAACATCACCGAAAAGAGCAGGATCTCAGTGGCGAGGAATAGCCACATACCGAGCTTGGCTGCACCGTAAGCTGTCGCCGTATCCATGTGGTGGATAATCGGTGGCTCTCCCGGTGGCACGTTGTGGTCCACGATTGCTGCGTTACTCATAACATCCCTGTCAAATAGACAATCTTAAATTACTGCTCTTATTAGCGGTGAGTGCCGTAGCTGTATGGCTCGGTAGTAACCACTGGAATCGTATCAAAATTCTCATGCACAGGAGGAGAAGCTGTCTGCCACTCTAAGCTGCATGAGTTATACGGATTGCGCGGTGCCTTGACCTTACCCCAAAGCGCCGTGCCAAGTAGGTTCAGCAGAGCAAACATATAACCCGCTCCGTTCAAATATGCGCCGATCGTTGAGATCGTATGCAACGTCTGATACTGAGCTGGATAGTCATAGTAACGCCGCGGCATACCGTCCATTCCGAGAATAAACTGCGGAATAAACGTCAGGTTAAACCCGAAGAAGAGCATGGCGAAAGCAGCCTTTGAAGCTGTTTCGTTGTACATCTTTCCCGTCATCTTAGGGAACCAGAAGTGAAGCGCTGCAATCAATCCGATTACTGCACCACCCTGAATCGTATAGTGAAAGTGCGCTACTACGAAGTACGTATCGTGGTAGTACACATCAACTCCAAGCATCGCGAGATATATGCCGGTTGTTCCTGCAACCATGAAGAGGAACACGAAAGCCATTGCATACAGCATCGGAGTCTTAAACGAGATAGAGCCCTTATACATGGTGCTCACCCAGTTAAAGACCTTAATCGCTGTAGGCACAGCTACCGCAAATGTAATGATTGAGAAGAATTTAGCTGAGAAGTCCGATATTCCGGCAACAAACATGTGGTGCGCCCACACGATAAAGCCAACGGCTGCAATTGCTACCGAAGAGATAACAACCATCTTGTAGCCGAAAAGAGGCTTACGAGAGAACACCGGAATGATCTCCCCCACCACACCAAATGCCGGAAGCACCATGATGTACACTACAGGGTGAGAGTAAAACCAGAAGAGATGCTCAAGCAAAACTGGATCTCCGCCCTTTGTTGGGTCAAAGATACCAGCACCGAATGTGCGCTCAGCGATGATTAACAAGAGAGTCATACCAACGACTGGAGTTGCAACTGTTTGAATCACAGCAGTTGCATATGACGCCCAAATAAATACCGGCAACCGCATCCAGGTCATTCCTGGAGCGCGAAGCTGATGGATCGTCACGATGAAGTTAAGTCCTGTCAAAATCGACGAGAAACCTAAAACAAATGCGGCAAAAACCATCCAACTAACAGACGAACTAGTCGTTGTGCTGTAGGGAGCATAGAACGTCCAGCCAGTGTCGACGGGGTTTAACATTGCGTATCCGCCGATCATCGCGCCGATAACGTAGATATACCAACTAAAGAGGTTTAGTCGGGGAAACGCTACGTCCTTTGCTCCAATCATCAGAGGGATAAGAAAGTTTCCTAACGTTGCCGGAATTCCGGGAACAACGAACAGGAAGATCATAAACACACCGTGCATTGTAAACAGTATGTTGTAGGTGTGCGGGTCTTTAATGATGGTAGGGCCTGCAAACGCAAGCTCTGTTCGCATCACAAGCGCTGCTAATCCACCAAGGATAAAAAATACCATGATGGCATAGAGATAGAGGAAGCAGATGCGCTTGTGGTCGGTTGATGTCAACCACGACCAAAGACCTGTCTTCCAGTTGAGGTAATTAACCTCCTCGTTACCATGTCCTGTATGAGCATGAGCTGACATAACTACTTACCTCTCTCTATCTGAAGTTATTGAAGCGTCTTTAAATATTCGATGATGTCGTTGAGGTTCTCTTCTGTGAGCTTGCCCTCATACATCGCTGGCATTACAGGCGGATATCCGGCAACTAGCTTGGCTGCTGGCTTCCAGATCGATTCCTTTATGTAAGCCTCATCGACTTGAACCTCACTGCCGTCAGCGAGCTTCTCTTTGCGGCCCCATAGCCCCTTAAACGATGGTCCAACAAGCTTTGATCCGTCGATGCTGTGGCACGTTGCACAAAGGTTTGCCCCGTCATTAACGAGCTCCTTTCCGCGCTCAGCAGGAGTGGTCGCCTTGGACGCTGCCGCCGGCTTCTTTGCAAGCGCAGGAGCGACTTCGATCTTAGTCGTTCCATCAACGGTCTTCATGAACTCAATGATACCCGTAATGTCATCATCTGAGAGCTGTCCTGCATAGGAAGGCATGCCCATTTTTGGATACCCAGCAACCTGCTTAGCCTGAGGATTCAAGATAGATTCGCGAATGTAATTCGCGTCTGCCTTGTAGCTCTCTCCGCCTTCAAGCTTTCCCTCTTTGTCGTATATCTTGAGCCAGGACGGTCCAACCTTTGGTGATCCATCAAGGCTGTGGCACGTAACACACTGCTTCGAGACATAAAGCTCGCGACCGCGGTCTGATGGCTTTAACGAAGCAAGCTTCTGCTCTTTGCTATCATCTGCAAGCCAACGCTCGAACTCAGCCTTTGGAAGAACTTTTAGTCGAGCACGCATTCCAGAGTGTTCGTTACCGCAGTACTCTGTGCAGAAAACTTGAAAATCACCAGTTTTAATGGGACGAAACCACTCAAACGTATAGCGACCCGGAATAACATCCATCTTTGTTCTCATCACGGGAACAAAGAACGAGTGCAGAACGTCCTTTGACGTCATGATAAGCTTGACGGGCTCATCAACTGGCACGACCAGCTCAGCCGTCGTGCGCTTGCCATTCTTGTACTGAAAGTCCCAGGCCCACTTTCGACCCGTGACGTTTATCTCCATGGCATTCTCAGGCGCCGTGCGGATGTCTACAAAGGCGTCGTAACCCAGCCAAGCTACCCATACGCATACAATCGTTGGGAAAACAGTCCAGATAATTTCAAGGGTGTTGTTGCCTTCAATCGCAGGCGTCTCATGATCAACACCGTTTCGTTGGCGGTAAATTATTGCGAAGTAGAGCATTACGCCTACAATCGCCACCGTACAAAGCACCGAGATGATGGTTACAACATCATGCGCATAGTCGACTTTGTGCGCGAAATCGGAAGCCTGCTCGCCTAGTAATCCCAACATACCCTTACCTGTTACCTACCATTATCCCTGAATTAACTTTGGCTCTTTGAGAGCGTCTCTTTCTAAAAGCTAACATGTAGTACATCAATCCGAGGCCCACTAATGTTAGTGCCCCGCCTACTCGTAATATACCTACCACTGCCCACGTATACTTGCCCTGCAGAGGATCAAATCTGAAACAGTAGAGAAGCAGGTGATCTATCGCCGTTCCGATGTTGCCCCGTGAGGCTTCAACTAAAGAGAGACGCACATCCCACGAGGGAAAACTTATCCCGGTGAAATACTGCGAGATCTCCCCGCCTGGCGTCAATATCATAACCGCTGCAGAGTGTGCAAAATCCTGTCCGTCCCTCATGAACTTAAAACCAAGTTCGCTCATGAGCTGAGTTGAGCTTATCGTATCACCTACTAGGAATTTTATATCACCTCCCCGCGCGGCTGCATCACCCTTCAAACGGGCGTTGAATTTAGACATCACCACAGAAGCATCCGCCGGCGTCTCTGTTGGATCAAACCCTACGACTAGTACGGAAAAGTCCTGGGATACCTGAAGGGGAATCTCATTCAGTAGCGTATAAACACCATCCAGCAGCAACCCACAAAGTCGCGGACACTTAAAGTATACTGGGGCTATCAAGATCGGCTTATTCGGCGCGCTGAACTCTCGAAGCGATGCAGTTCGACCGTTAGTATCAGTAAAACGCGACTCCAAGCTCACCTTGGTGCCGAGCTGCGTAAAGATGCCGACCTCTTGATTGAGCACCGTCTCTGGCTTTTCAATCGCCATTAGAGTTGGTGCGAAACCACAAAGGACTGCAAAAACAAGCAGATAGACCCGCATCAAACACCTGCACTGGTAGCTAAAACGCACGTTTTCTCGCAAACCGTATAAATAACGAGAAGTTGCTATAACAGAGGGGGTAGAATTATCCAACCTTTGAATAATTTCAACTTAACAGCATAGATATATTTATTTGACGCATTAAGTTACACCAAACAAACAGGTGTTTGACATGCCTAGCATGCGCTAGTAAGCTGTCTCATATAGTTGAACACGCCATACAAGTATAACTTTATGCCCCGAGCAGGTGTTTATGGATATCTGGAAGAAGTTTGAAGAGAACAACATTACCCACAGCGCCGCCCACCACCTGCTAGCGATCCTTGAGCTACGCGAGAAGCGTGGTTATGCCCGAGTGACCGACGTAGCTCGTGACCTCAACATTACAACCGGCAGTGCCTCGATAAACCTCAAGGCGCTTAAAGCAAAGAGCCTCATTATTGAAGATGAAAATAAGTTCCTTTCACTTTCTGAAGAGGGCGAGGCGATTGCTCGCGCTGTTCTAACCCGCAAGAATATCCTGCAAGATTTCCTGGTAAACATCCTTAAGGTAAGCCCGGAACAGGCTGAGATCGATGCCTGCAAAACCGAGCACCTAATCAGCGCCGAGACGGCTAAGAAGCTCGAAGAATTTGTGAAGGGCTTTAATAGCTCATGTGATTCTACAGTGGCCTAAGCTAAGATCATCACTAAAGCTCGCTATATCTCCCGGCATTCAATCAACTAAACTATTTTTGACAGAGCCCCCGTATGAAAACAAAACTGAAAGAAGAACTTAAACTAGCCATGAAGGCTCAAGATAGACTTCGGCTAGATACTATTCGCGCTGCACTCTCTGAGATTCAATACGAGGAGATGCAGAAAAATGTTCAAGAGCTCTCAGATGCAGAGAACCTCACCGTTGTTCAGCGAGAAGTAAAGAAGAGACATGAAGCTATCCAGTTTGCCGAGCAAGCGTCGCGAGCTGAAGAGAAAACAAAGCTCCAGGCTGAAATTGCAATACTAGAAGGCTTTCTTCCAAAGCAGCTTTCAAGTGACGACCTAGAGAAGATAATCATCGATGTCAAAAATTCCGTAGCAGGAGCATCGATGCCAGTTATCATGAAGCACCTCAAGGATAACTATGCCGGACAGTATGACGGCAAGAGCGCAAGCGAGATCGTAAAGCGCGTCCTGAGTTAAGGCAGCCGTGTTGCGCACATTCGAGCGCTCGTGCTCGTTGCCCTACAAACCTCAAGTTGTATTTGATTGGCATAAACGCCCCGGTGCATTTGAGCGCCTCAATCCTCCCTGGCGGCCGGTGCAGATCGTAGAGTCATCACACTCAATTCACAACCGAGCTAGAGTTACTATCCGCCTTCCGCTCATCGGCAGGCTTGGTATCCCCTGGCGACTTCAACACTCTGAGTTTCAAGATGGAGTGCAATTCTGCGATGAGCAGATTTCTGGACCCTTCTTGAGCTGGAAGCACCTCCATCGCTTCTTGCCCGAAGGGGATGCAGCTACCTGTTTAGTTGACTCTATCAGCTACGAGCTTCCGCTGTGGTGTCGAGCGGCAGCTCCACTTCTTGAACACGAACTACATCGACTCTTCCGTTTTCGACACGCCGTAACCGCGGCAGACCTTTCAGCGCATGCTCGATTTGCACATCTTCCGCGCAAGACATTTTTAATAACTGGCTCCTCTGGGTTAATTGGAAGCGCTCTGTGCAGCTTTCTTACGACGGCTGGACACTCGGTGATGCGACTCGTTCGCAACCAACCGTCTTCACCGAATGAATACCACTGGAACCCTGAAAAAAATATTATCGACAAAGCGGCTTTCGCCGCAGCCGATGTCGTTATTCACCTAGCCGGGGAAAATATCGCTGGGGCACGTTGGAGCACTCAACAGAAATTTCGCCTTCGCGAAAGTCGAATCCGCTCGTCCGCTCTGCTTGCTCAAACGATTCTTGAGCTTGATCAAAAACCGAGCCTTTTTATGGCTGCCTCGGGAGTGGGCATTTACGGTGATACATCAGACTCTTCTGCAACAGAAGAGAGTGCACATGGCTCAGATTTTCTCGCCACCCTAGCCTATGACTGGGAGAACTCTTACAGCGTCTTAACGTCATCAATGCGGGTGGTATCGTTACGCCTCGGCACAGTATTGACCGCGCGCGGCGGCGCGTTAAAGAAGATGCTACCAGCCTTTAAAGCTTGTATTGGTGGACAGCTCGGATCGGGCACACAGCACATGAGTTGGATTGCTCTGCAAGACGTCCTCGGTGCGATAGAGCATCTTGTCTATACCCCTTCAATAAATGGTGCCGTAAACATAGTAGCTCCCAACACCTGTACGAACAGAGAGTTTACAGATGCGCTCGGACAGATGCTCTGCCGCCCTACTGTGTGCACTGCGCCGGCAGGGATGTTACGCCTTATTTTCGGTGAACTTGCTCAATCACTTCTATTAGCAAACAGCCGCGTTCTTCCGCAAAAGCTGCATGATAGTGGCTATCACTTCGCCTGTCCTACACTACGCCACGCGCTGCGATTTGAATGTGGATACCTCGATACATCCTACTAGAAAAGCTACGGCAAGCCTTTACGTAGCAAGAAGACAGAGTTTAGGCAGCTAAATTCTACGTAAGTATTTTTTCAGAAATACATGAGGCTGAGTTGGTTCAATCGTCAGCGCAGCGAACCCCGGACGTGTGTCCGCTAGTCTACATCGAGGATTTTTCCAGGTGCTTAGGTCCAAACAACCTAGCTCACGCGAATCTTATGCAGAGCGTTGCACTCACAGAGGCGAGTCAATTTTGCGAAGCGGCAAACGCCGCGCTCGC
>JBIKWG010000138.1:0-7766 GCA_044356425.1 Bdellovibrionota bacterium
CGGGTCTCGGCACTACCCTGGCTTTCTCCACCACTTGCACTACCGCCTAGCTGAGATTTCGAATCATGGGCGAGATTTCGGGCTGGCGGTCTTTTTTCGCCGCCCTGATTAACAACGGGAGATGCTGAGGGTGGAGCAATGAGCCGCTGCAACATCGTAATCTCAATACCGAGTCGGCGGGCCGCGCGCGCAATCAGTGTGGAGCGCACCACTTCCCTCTCAACTCCGCTGAGCGCCTTGGCTACCTCATCAGTCAACTTACCCAAGAGATTCGCACCTGGCTTATCGGTTACAGAGCATCCGTGCTTCGCAAGCAGTCCGTCTACGAACACGTCAATCAGCTCTGCCTTCGGCAAACTCTTTAGGGCCACGGCGAGATCATCACTGTGCGCTCGCGCAAAATCATCTGGATCTAAGCCATCAGGCAAGAAACACGCAGCCACATCAACATCAGCATTGCGAGCGGCAACGAAGGCCTTTGCAGCAGCACCTCTTCCCGCAGCATCACCATCAAAGAGCAGATGAACTCGATTACAGACACCCGAAAAACGTTTTACATGCTGCTCAGTCATCGCAGTGCCGCAACAGGCAACAGAGTTCCTAACGCCCTTCATCCACAAACCCACCACATCCATGTACCCTTCAACTACGTACACTTCACTGGCTTCTCGGATCGCTGTCATCGCCTGTGGAAGGCCGTAAATTGTGCGGCTTTTATGATATATCGGCGTCTCAGGTGAGTTTAGATATTTCGGTGACTGCTGTTCGTAGCTTGGCTCTAGAACCCCAGGAACGACGCGACCTCCGAAACCAGCGAGCCGCTTGGCATCTACAAAGATTGGAAACATCAATCTGCCACGGAAGAACTCGTACAGCTCACCAGCGGCGCTGCGCCGCACTAACCCTGAGAGAAGCATCATCTCTTCGTCAAAATGAGCCTGCTTTAGGGCTTCAACAAGCACACCACGCTGACTAGGAGCGTAGCCGATGCCAAATTCGTTAATTGCTGCCGAGGTAAGCCCACGCTGCTTTAGATACTCGCCAACTTTGCGAAACTCCCCTTGGCCACCCTTTACCTGTACGATCGAACGGCGATACAGCATGTGAGCAGCACGACACACCTCGAAGATCTTCTCTCTATCTACTGAAGGGCCGGTCTTGAGGCTCTTCTCATATTTCAGCTCGATGCCGAATCGACTGGCTAGATACTCTACTGCATCCGGAAAGGTCATGGCGCGCATCGCCATGACAAAGGAGATAACATTACCTGAAGCACCACAACCGTAGCAGGTGTAGGAGTTTGTTGACTCACGCACGAAGAAGGAAGGCGAACGCTCAGAGTGAAAGGGACAGAGCCCCGAATAGTACATGCCAGCTCGGCGAAGCTTCACCGTCTCTGACACGACCGCAACGATAGCAGCCTCACTTTTAACCCGCTCGACACTTTCTCTTGAAATCACAGCGTCAGAGCGTAGCACACACTCCGCGGCGCGCCAAAAACTTACTCGCAGGCCAATCAGCTTTTCAGGCTGCTACAGAGGGCGCACGAGCTACTCGGTCTCGCTTACCTGCAGAGCGCTATCCACCTCATACGACACGAAGATCTCGACCACTTCGTACTCTCTAGCCCCACCAGGCAGAGCGACCTTTGCGATATCCCCTACCTCTTTGCCAATCAAGGCCTTACCAATTGGGGTTTCATAGGATATCCAGCCCTTCTCGATATCAGATTCTTCTGCGCCAAAGATGCTAAAAACGCGCCTATCACCACTATCAACGTCTTCAACGCAAACACTTGAGCCGAATACTACCCGACTAAGCTCTCCGAACTTTAGTGGGTCAATGACCTCTGCTAGTGCTAGTCGAGCCTCAATGTCACGAATCTTGGCCTCCGTCATCCCTGACTTCTCTTTGGCCGCGTCGTAGTCACCGTTCTCTGATAGATCTCCATGTCCACGAGCGATCTCAATGGCGCGCGCCAGATCGGGACGCATAGCTTTCAGCCGAGTTAGCTCGGCGCGCAAAGACGCGTAGCCACGTGGAGTCATCGGGCGTTTCATAATCTCCCCTCATGCATAAAGCGATTAGGCACGGCTTAAATATTCACCGCTTTCGGTATTAACAATTACCTGGTCACCAATATTTACAAACGGTGGCACTGTGAGCTGAAGCCCAGTATCGGTGCGCGCAGGCTTAGGCGAATTGCTTGCAGTTGCGCCCTTCAATCCAGGCTCCGTATCTGCGATCGTAAGGGTCACCGTCTGTGGTAACTGTATGCCGATCGGATTCTCTTCATAGATTGAAAGCTGCACCTGCATCCCCTCTTGGATGTAGTACTTACCATCGGCGATCATCTCATCTGTAATCGCCACCTCTTCGTAAGTCTCAGAATTCATGAAGTGGTATCCGTTCGTATCCGCATACAGAAATGTAGCGGGCTGCGAGAACACATCTGCTGTTTCGATCTCTTCGGTTGAGCTGAAACGGTGCTCGACCTGAGAACCACTCATCAGATTCCTGAGCTTCATGTGAACCATGGCGCGCAGGTTACCCGGTGTGTGATGATGAAAATCCATGACCCTGCACAGATTTCCCTTAAAAAGAATAACAGTACCCTTGCGAACGTCTTTAGCTTTCATAACAACTTTATCTGCAACTAACGTAACTAAATAATGTCCATGGTTTCGCGGACACGGGATAGTACCTTATCCCGCCCTAATACTGCAAACGATTCAAAAAGCGGCGGCGTAACAGTCTTTCCGGTTACTGCAATCCGCAGCGCTACAAAGGCTGGTCCTGGCTTAAGACCTAACTCACTGGCAACACTACGCAAGCAGGCATCAATTGCGGTAACCGAGAAATCCGGCAGCTGCTCAAGCTTCTGGGCTGCAAGCGCCAGAACCTCTTTTGCCTTGGCAGCGTCCATTCCTTTTTGAAAAATTGCCTCCATCTGGCGCTCAAGGGGGCCATCGCTGAGAAAGTCCACCATCGGAGCAATCTCAATCAGCGTCTTCACTCGCTCCTGAACGTGTGGCGCAATCGCTTGGTATAGCTCCTTTGAGACCGCTACGTTGGCTTTCTCAAGCATCGGATACGAGAGCTCGATGAATTTATCGAGAGGGAGCTGCCTGATGTACAATCCGTTCATCCATAGCAGCTTGGTTGGGTCAAACACCCCACTAGCCTGGTTAATCCCCTCGAGTGAGAATTTCTGGATGAGATCATCTCTGCTAAAGACCTCCTGATCGCTTCCCTCTCCTGGGGCCCAGCCGATCAGCGAAACGAAATTTAGGATTGCGTCTGCTAGGTAACCTTGCTCGCGAAGTTCGCTTGATTTCGCTGCACCGAAACGCTTTGAAAGCTTCTTTCCATCGGGGCCATTGATTACAGGCAGATGGCCAAATGTCACGGGCTCCCAACCGAGAGCCTCATACAGCAGCAGATGGACGGGGGTTGACGACAACCACTCAATGCCACGGAGCGCGTGAGTTATCTTCATGTCGTGGTCATCAACCATCGCCGCCAAGTGATAGGTTGGAAAACCATCACTCTTCAGCAGCACTGTGTCTCGTAGAGGAATCGAGTCCCACGTAACGCGCCCTCGGATTGCATCCACAAAGCTTACGGATCGCTTATGAGGCATCTTAAATCGAACTACGTGGCGGACATCTTTAGCAACATTTCGTGACCGACAGTAGCCAGAGTAGCCTGGCAACTCTTTGCGGGCCATCTGCTCAAGCCGCTCTTTTTCAAGCATCTCGGGGGTACAATCACAGCGGTACGCAAATCCCTTGGCAACAAGCTCCTCTGCAACCTCATGGTAGCGCGGCAATCGCAAACTCTGGATGTAGGGGCCGTAGGGCCCGCCGATCTCAGGAGCTCCTTCCCACAACTCACCAACGGCCTCAAGGTCAGCCCTGCTTGGACCTTCATCAATTTCGATACCGAACCACTTAAGCTCATCAATAATATAACGGATAGCCCCTGGCACCGTTCGTTCACGGTCGGTGTCTTCGATTCGAAGCAGAAACTTTCCACCGTGCTTCTTAGCGAGCATCCACGCGTAAAAAGCCGTACGGAACCCTCCCAGGTGCTGAAACCCGGTTGGTGATGGAGCGAAACGTGTGCGTATTTCAGCCATAAGACCCCTTCTCTAAACCTGCGGGAATATCCTGCTCACAACAAAAGCCCTTAGCGATATGGATTCCTTCGTCGTTCGCCACCGACTCGCCGAGGCCAGCCACGACAACGGCTTGCAATGAGTGAAAAAGCCATAATGCAGTCTTTCTCGCACTGACCTTTGTTTCCCCCGTGTATATATAGAACAGCAGAGGGGGTGTTGGCAAAACTGAGTCTGTCAGAACTACTTCAACAGCTCTAGAAACTGAGCTTCATCAAGTATCATAACACCCAACTTCTCTGCGGCCGCTCGCTTAGACCCAGGATTTTCTCCGGCTACCACGAAGCTTGTTCGCTTACTTACTGACGAAGAGACCTTACCCCCCAAAGCCTCGATAGCAGCCTCTGCGGCATCTCTTCCCATCTCAGCTAGAGTTCCTGTGATAACAAAGGTCTTTCCGGCAAGTGCTCCGCCCTCAACTCGTTTGACTGAAACGGGATCAACTCCACACTCTTTGTGCAAACGATTAATTAATCCGCGCTCGTAGTCATCACTTACAAAGGTGGCAACAGCGGCGGCAGTTTCAGGCCCGATTTCACCTACCTGCTCAAGCTCTCTCTGTGAGAGATCCAGAAAACGCTCAAGGGTTCCTGCATAGCGTGCCAACACGCTCGCGGTCTTGCTTCCTACGTGACGAATTCCAAGACCAAAGATAAATCGATCCAGAGGTCGCGTTCTGCTAGCTTGGATCGCCTCAACAAGCTTTCGGCTCGATGTTTCGCCCATACGCGGAAGCGCCATAAGCTGCTCAAGGGTCAATGCATAGAGCGACGGCAGATCAGTGACTGCCCCGTGCTCAAGCAACAGCCCAACCATCTTGTCGCCCAGGCCCTCGATATCCATCGCATCGCGAGATGCAAAATGCAGGATTCGATTGTGAATCTTCGCTGGGCAGCGGCTGTTCGGACATCGCACAACTGTTTCATCCGCGCGCCGCTCTACAACAGTGCCACACTCAGGACACTCTGATGGAAAGATAAAGGGCTTTTCATTCCCAGTGCGCGCCCCAGTCAGGGGCCCAACAACGGCCGGGATTACATCACCTTGCCTGCGAATTACAACCCGATCACCGATTAGAAGCCCTTTGCGCGCGATTTCATCTTGATTGTGCAGCGTTGCACGCGATACGACTACGCCACCTACCCGCACTGGCGTAAGGCAGGCTACCGGTGTTAAAGCCCCAGTTCTTCCCACCTGAACGGTGATATCTTCAAGGACGGTTACAGCCTCAACTGGCTTAAACTTTGCAGCAATCGCCCAGCGCGGCGAGCGCTGCCTAAAACCGAGTGCCCTTTGAAGCGCGACATCATTGACCTTAACTACGATGCCATCAACTTCGAAAGGCAAAGCATCTCTTTCAAGCTCAGCTTGCCGATAGGCGTCGCATAGAGCTGCCTGACCCCTGACGACACGAAAGCCAGGAGAGATCGAAAACCCATACTGCTCAACATGCAGCATTGCGGTTGCAAGCGCCTCCTGCGGAAGCTTCGCCAAAGATGGATTGCTGCTCTCAACAACGCCTACTCCGTAGGCAAAGAACCACAGCGGACGTCGTGCCGTATCTTTCGGATCTTTCTGACGCAGCGAACCAGAGGCCGCATTGCGCGGATTTGCAAAGGTCTCCTGACCGGTTGCTAACCGTTCTGCGTTTAAAGCTTCAAACTCGCGCTTGCGAAAAAGCACCTCCCCACGGACCTCAAAAAGTCCATCAACTCGCTCAGCTGAGCGCAGTTTAAGCGGAATGGCTTTAATGGTACGCACATTACGGGTTACATCTTCACCTGTTGTTCCATCGCCGCGGGTCGCAGCGCGCAGCAGCACGCCATTTTCGTACAGCAGCGAAACAGCAACGCCGTCAAACTTAAACTCAACCGTGTATTCAACATCGCCTACGGCAACACCATCTTTCTCAAGAAACCGTTGAACCTGCTCGTCAAACGCAGAGAGCTCATCTTCGTTCATCGCGTTATCAAGTGACAGCATCGGCAATCGATGCGCTACACTTGCAAAACTGCCGTCTTGTTTGGCTCCAACTCGCTGCGTCGGCGAATCAGCCCGCACCAGCTCGGGGTGCTGCTGCTCAAGCAGCTCAAGCTCACGAAACTTCTCATCGTATTCCGCATCACTAATTGATGGTTGTGACAGCACATAGTATCGATAGCTGTGATCGTTTAGCTCTTCAACAAGCTTAGTGATCTTCTCAACCAGTGGGGGATTTGTAAGGGGGACTGTGCTCATACCGTCTCTAGAGTGCCCTGAGCAGCACTGATTAGTCGATAGGTGAAAACGTGCTGCTGCAACCTTCTATAATACGGCTGGCTTGCAGTGCCGCGCCCACAGCAGCGCACTGCGCCGCTACTCTATCACGTAGCTCCCCCTGCGACGGTGTTTCAAAGGTAAACGAGAGCGGGCACCCGTGCTTAGCAAGAAAAATCGCCTCTGGCCAACCGTGCGGCTCATCTGGCTCTGGCTCGTGAAAGATCCACCCCGGTGCCCGAGGCACGTGGTTATCGATTAGCGGACCGGGGTCTGGAGCAAACCACTTCTCAACAGCACCGATGATGCCAGTGGCAACCGCTGGGTTATCACACCCAGTATTTATCTCATAAAGGTAAAAGTGTGGGGTCTCCCAATCCTCATGCAGCGAAAGAAACAGCTCAGGTGCTGCACGCGACTCAAGCCAGCGGGCATGTGCTGCAACTTCCGCGCTGGTACGAATCAGGTAATCTCGATTCAGATCAACGCCTCGATGGTTATCCCTTACGCCAGCAGAGAGACCTGAAGGGTTTATAGCTGGGCAGATACTCCACTGCACACCAGGAACAAAGACTCGCTGCCGCATCAGCGCAAGCAGAGCCAGCGGACCTGCTTGCTCGTTGCCATGAATGCCCGCTGAGAGGTAGATGCGCGGACCATCGCCGTCACTCTCCCAGGCCATTACGGGGCCCGCTGGGGTCTCTGCAAGCTGCCTGCCGATGAACCGTTGCTCCGCCGCCAAGCGATCAAATTCGGTAAGGTATGAAGACCAGGAAAATGACAATCCCATAACGAGGTAACGGAGCCTACCAACTAGCGGCCGCTACTTAGCGCCGCACACACCCAAGTCCACTCGGCATTCGGATATCCTTGCAACCACGCTTGCGCTCCTCATGAGAGCACTTATTTTCACTCGGCGAGAACCCAGAGGGACAGCGCTCGGGCTGTGGCCTTACAGCTGCAGGGGGCGGTGGGCTCGGCTGTCGTTGTCGCTCACGCTCGAGGCGACGACGCTCTTCTTCAAGACGCTCACGCTCATCTTCGAGTCGCTGACGCTCTCTCTGAGCATCCCGACGATCATCACGGTAATACGGATCTCGGTAGTATGGGTCACCGTAGTAACCTCCCGAATTAGGGTGGGATGAGCCACGGCCGTATCCACTGCCATACGCTGGAGACCCGTATCCATCATCAAGCGGAACACACCCTACGAAGGACGCCAAAAAAACAGCGGTGACTAGAGCAGCGACTAGAGCTGGAGCAGTTGAAAGCTTACTTGTTGGCAGATTCATAGTTGACCTTGCAGAGCAAATTACTGAGCGAACTTCCT
>JBIKWG010000009.1:0-28365 GCA_044356425.1 Bdellovibrionota bacterium
TTCTGATGCAAGATTTGTGCTCAATAATGCAGATGTTGCAACGGTCCCGGTCACTACCCTTCGGGGACCAAATAGCGGCGGGAAGTCAACGTTTACTCGTTCGATACTAAATAATTCTGCACTTGGACAAGCTGGTGCCCGGTGCTTCGCGCAGACCTGCACAATCGCACCCGCGAACCGACTTGTGTATACAGTTCCTACTCAGAGCACATCGGGCGATAGTGAGGGACGTTATGGAACCGAGTTAGCCCCACTTGCTGAACAGCTCGTAGATGACCTCGGACCAAAGACGATCATAGGTATCGACGAGATAGGCAGCGGAACATCCGAGAGAGCAGCTGTGCCGGCTGCCGTAGCCATTATTGAAACCTTCGTTTATTGTGGGGCAAAAGTCGTGCTTTCTACGCACAATGATGGTCTCGTTCCTGCTCTGCAGAATGCTCAGGTGCCGATCAAGGAGCTCCATCCAGAGGGGGTTATTCACGATGACCCCATCACCGGAGAGCGGACGGTACAATTGACGCATCGTATAAAGGAAGGGCCTTTACCCGCAGATATGGATCCAGCCCTGTATGTACGGAGCGTAGAGAAGAGAGTTGGCGTTGGAGCAGCCGAACTAGCGGAATTTAGAGATCGCTGGCAGCGAGTGAATGGAAAGCGTAGTTGAAACCTTCCGCAGGAAGAGAATGCTTTTAACTGCCCACTATCGGCGGTTTTTTCCCCTTAGAGAACCGGCACCGTATGCGCGTTATTCTCCGCGCGGCCCGATATCTCCTTTCCCTCTAAAGTAAGAGAGCTAACTCGATATCCAGCCTGATGAGCAAGGCTGGTAAAGACTCGCTCAAAGGCATGCGCACGGGTGCCGTCGTGCTCTCCGCGCTCTGCTTCAAAACAGACGAGTGATTCCGGAAGTTCTGAAATAGCTCTTAGTGCTTTCGGTGTGAACCAGAACATTGAGCCAGCGAAGAATCCCAAAGGGGGTTGGGGAACCGATGGGATACCACTTGCCTCCTGTATTTGTCGCACCATGCGCTTGTTTCGTCCCCAAAAGCGCGGATGAGTAAGAAACTGTGAATGTGGCCCTAAGATGCCTACCTGACCATCACGCAAAATCTCTAGCGCGGCTGTGATAGTGCGTGCATCGCCACACAGTTCGGTGAATAGCAGATCGCGCCACTCTGCGCCGCGTGGGCTGTAGCTGCTTTTTTTAAGGTGAACCTTAAGGACGGCTTGATACTGATCGAGTGTACCAGTGCGAAGCAGCGAAATAAACGGACCGATATCACGACCCCGATTCTCGGTGATTGCAATCGTAAGATATGGAGTTACATCTGCTAACCGCTCTATGATACGAGGCACGTCAGCTTCGTGGGGTGTAGTTATGTAGAGGTCAAACGGCTCAACGAAATTAAGTAGGGATTCTCGAAGTTGATCGAGCAGGTCTGAATAAAAAGCGTGAGCTATAACGGCTACTGTGGGTTGTTTTAGTGCAGCTCTGGGTGCAGTGTTGACGATCCGTAAAGGGGCAGAAGGGCGGGCAACGCGTCGTTGCTGAATAAAGTGCTCAAGTTCAAGCTGAACATCAGGAGCGAGGTATTTCGGAAGCCACGATAGATCTAGCTTAAGTGGGTTAGATAGAAGGAGTTCAATTTTTACTATGCCGCACTGTCGTGCGATTCGCTGTGCAGCGACGTGGGTGGGGTTAAAGAAGCGAAAACGCCCTGAAATCATGCTTGCGAGTGCGCGCTTAAAGGGTTTGGTCAGAAACTTTGAACGTAAGGCAGAGGCCGCAGCTTGCAAACGTTCAAGGGGCGAGAGATGTACCAGCGGAGTGAGCGCGACTCCGTGGCGAGTAAGTAAAGACGAAAGTCCGACTTCATATGTAAGGATCACATCCTGCTTGCAGTTTTGCGGCTCAATGGAATCTCTCCAGCTGCAGAACCACTTGGATGTCGTTACATTACGGTGCAGATAGAGTAAAAATGATTGAAGGTGACGGCGTATCTGCTCTGATTTAACTAGTCCGACCGCGTGTAGTTCGTCGCCTTTTGCCAGCACTTCACGCAGAGTTGAAGAGAAGAGCGCGTCATCAATCACTACAAAGCTTGAGTTGATAAGAAGTATCCCCTCATACTCAGCTAGGTCTGCTAGCTCAGTAAGGCCGACGCGATAGCTATAGAAGTCGTATCCAATGTTTGGGCGCTCGATAGTCGTGATTGATGATGACCGAAGGATTCCCTCTCGAGGAAGGTGGCTCGTTGAAACAACGATTATACGCTCGGCAACGGCAGAGATGTTGCGAAGAAGGCGCGCAAAGGGCGGCGCTACAACACCATCTTCGCCAAAATGTGCTACGACAGCAGCTATCCGCTTCATGAGTCGTCTCCTGTGCGCCAGAGCAGGGCGTTGCGTACGGTGCGCAAAGGACGATGGAGCTGCTCATATGATCGGAGCCAGGTGCGGCATCTGTGCTTGAGCCGTGTCCATGTCCAGGATGTCTGACAGGGGGCGGAGGTCAGAGCAGCTCTTTCTTGCGCAGCATAGAGCAGATCGGCGGAGATTCGCTCGGTAAGCGAGAGGGTAAGATCGGTTGCATGAACAGGAGAAGCCCATCCTGAACGCGCACTCTCTGTGATTAATGAAAGAGGGCTGCGGTTAATACTTCGGTCTACACCGTGAGCGGTGTTGGCCTCATTCCAGCGTTCAATAAAGATAAGTGAGATGCTGGCGCGCTCACGCGCCAGTATACGTAGGTAGTAGATCCAGATCCCAAACAAACGGGCGTAGCGTAGATCTGCGGCTGCGTATGAATTGGTGCAAGCCGCTCCATACAGGCAACTTTCAGAGCTCTTAAGATTCTCTTTAATGCTGCTTTCAATCACTGTGATATACTGAGCAGTGTTTCTGATGCTTTCAAGCGAGTTTCGTACAAGCACGCTATCGACTGCGGTGGGCTGCTGAGAGAGTGGGGTGCTTTTAACCGATAGTATGAGGTAGAAGGCCTCGCCTGCCTGCCAGGCAGTGAGGTCGTTGGATATTTCAACAGGCTCTACGACAATAACAGCTCTGCCGTTTCGCTTGAGGTATCGTGCGTCTTGAGAGAGCGCGGTTAATCGGTCAATAAGGTCGGCCCCGGGCTTTTTAGTAGCCTTCTCTATGCAGATGCAGAACGCTAGTCCATTTAAGTTAGCTCTCAAATATTCGTCAAGCAGGCTAGGGGTCTGAGCGAGATCGTTCTGAGAAATAATAAGACACAGGGCATTCATACCAGCTAGGTGAGCGTCTGACACGTGACGCACGATATCCGAGGCTGAAAGTGCAGGGTTAACGCGGCAGAGGGCTACCACGTTGTTATCAGTAGGCAGCGGATGTGCGACAGTTACATAGCTGGATGTGCCAGAAAGCACCTTGTATGAAATAGACCTACCGCGCATAGCCTCATAACTGTACTGGGTCCGTTTACGTGAGGCAACTGCGTTGCAGATAAGATATCGTTTACTACAGGTCAGTAACGCACCCCAAGCTTGCAGAGCTTACGCACTGGATGTACTTTCGGAGCATCCCTTGGCTCGCCTTTGCAGGGGGTGCCTGCCAGGTAGCGCGCCGTATTTCAAGCTCAGCGTCACTGATATGAAGGTTTATTTCGCGGCTGCTCGTATCGAGAGAGATTTCGTCTCCGTTTTTAACCAGGGCAAGCGGGCCGCCCTCCTGAGCTTCTGGACTAACGTGACCTACGATAAAGCCGTGCGAGCCCCCTGAGAAACGCCCATCTGTAATTAAGGCGACGTCGTTTCCTAGTCCAGCACCCATGATAGCGGAGGTTGGGGTGAGCATCTCTGGCATGCCGGGCCCGCCTTTAGGTCCTTCGTATCGAATGACTACGACTGAGCCCTTGCGAATCTCACCGCTTTCAAGCCCTTTGAGCATCTCTTCTTCAGAGTTGTAGACGCATGCGGCCCCTTTAAATGTCAGCCCCTCTTTGCCAGTAATCTTGGCAACAGAGCCGTCAGGTGCGAGGTTTCCGCGCAAAATCTGGATGTGCCCAGTTGCTTTAATCGGATCTGATAGCGGCTTAATAACCTGCTGTCCATCGGAGAGTCCCGGAAGATTCGCGAGGTTTTCTGCTAATGTTTTGCCCGTAACGGTAAGGCACGAGCCATCGAGCAGGCCGTGTTCCAACAGGTATTTCATCACAGCAGGAACTCCTCCTACAGCACATAGATCCTCCATTACGTATGCGCCACTTGGTTTAAGATCAGCGATAAACGGCACGCGATCACTAACTCGCTGAAAATCATCGATCGTCACTTCAACTTGCGCGGCATGTGCCATGGCAATCAGGTGCAGCACGGCATTTGTAGATCCCCCAAGCGCCATTATCACCACCATTGCGTTCTCAAAGGCGCGGCGAGTCATAATATCGCGCGGCTTTATATCTCGCTCAAGCAGGTGCCGAATCGCGGCGCCAACTTCGCGACACTCAGCTCGCTTCTCATCACTCTCTGCTGGATACGAAGATGAATAGGGCAGACTCATCCCGAGAGCTTCTATCGCGGCCGCCATGGTGTTAGCCGTGTACATGCCACCACAAGCGCCGGCTCCGGGGCACGACTTGCGCACGATCTCTTGTCGTTCGTCTTCAGAGATTGAGCCCGCGAGTGCCTCTCCGTAGCTCTGAAAGGCAGAGACTATGTCGAGCTTCTTCTGTTTCCAGCAGCCGGCCCTAATTGTTCCTCCGTAGATCATTATCGCTGGACGATTAAGCCTCGCCATCGCAATGAGGCAGCCCGGCATGTTTTTGTCGCAACCCGGAATTGTTACCAGAGCATCGTACCACTGCGCCGATGTAATCGTTTCGATTGAGTCAGCGATTACCTCTCGCGATGGCAGAGAGAAGCTCATACCATCGGTGCCCATTGAGATTCCATCACTCACGCCTACAGTATTAAAGCGCATGCCGACTAAGTCGTGCGCAGTAATGCTCTTTTTTACCTCTTCCGAGAGCGATAGCAGGTGCATGTTGCAGCTATTTCCTTCAAACCACATGCTGCCTATCCCCACCTGAGCGCGCTGCATATCCTCAGGGGTAAGGCCTGTTGCATAGAGCATCGCTTGAGAGGCACCTTGAGATTTAGGTTGGGTGATTCGAGAGCTGTATCTGTTTATCTTCGTCATGGTAGCCCTTGCTAGCTGTAGTGAACTGTCGCTGATTTATCGGTTGTACATTAAACTGTAGCATGTTGAAAAGTGTTGGCGGCAGCGTAGCGATAGCTTGATTGCCTCGGCTTTGGATCTATATCTCCATCCATGAAGACGAGGTGCAACATCTTCAGTAAGCCACAAAAAGTACGAAAGTAGCTGATCAAAGCTGAAATAGACAAGTTTATTTCTGACGCTGCTCTAAACAGATCCTCCATATCTTTGTCGAATATCGTAAGCTCTTACTAGTGGTGCATCTCAGAGTATTTGGGTGCTTCTAGATCTTTTACATTACTCATATGGGTAGTCTGGTGAAAAACGGATTTCCTCCTAGGTTGTTGTGACTTAGGTGTCGGTGTCTACTTTTATGAAAATATTAAAAACGCTCGTCATAGCCATCGGTATGGCTATGACGTTAAACGCGCAGACGCAGCTCGTTCTCGGGTCTCCCGAGACGACTGAATATGCGAGGACGAACTCGATCCTCGCCGAGGCAAACCGCAAGGCCAGCCTCGAAGCGTTCAAGTCCTGTCGCAGCCCTGCGAACAGGATCTGGGTGCTGCAGGCCAACAAAGCCGCCAAGAGTTGGCGTGACTTTGAGGGGTTGGCAAGGCGGGCAGAGAAGAGTAACAAGATAGCCGCGCGGGCGGTTGTCATGGTTACTCCCCCCGAGGCGGTTGCGGCTGCAGTTAGTGCACCCGCAACCACCACCCCCACCTCGACTGCTGAGACAAAATAGTCTTCTCAGCAGAACATCACGATGGGTAGTCTGGTGTTTTCAAAATCTAACAATTGACACGCGAACACCTACAAGTGTTTTTGCTGTGCGCATTACAGGTTTTTAGCTCACCAGACTCCCATCCTTTATTCTTTCTTATGGGATTGTTGTAGCTGTAGCAGGCCTGCCCTTGATATCTACGGTCGCAATTTCCGAACCTGCGCACCAGCTTGCCACAGCTCAGAGTCGCGCAGCTCTTTAAGCTCTGCATCGAGGCGCTCTTTGTAGTCTGAACGGCTATTAGCCTCGATTACAACCTTAGCCTCTTCTCCACTAGCTACGCGGTTGTAGAGATCTTCAAAGACGGGCGAAACTGCTTCGCGAAACTTATGTCGCCAATCGAGAGCACCGCGCTGGGCGGTGGTTGAGCAGTTAGCATACATCCAGTCCATTCCGTTCTCTGCAACGAGAGGCACAAGGCTTTGTGTCAGCTCTTCAACGGTTTCGTTAAACGCCTCACTTGGCGAATGTCCGTGCTTTCGTAGAAGACGGTACTGCGCTTCGATTACGCCAGCGAGAGCTCCCATCAAGATGCCGCGTTCACCAACCAGGTCGCTGTACACCTCTTTTTCAAAGGTTGTTTCAAAGAGGTATCCAGAACCAACCCCAATCCCAAGCGCGCACACTTTATCGCGAGCTTTTCCTGTTGCATCTTGAAAGATGGCGAAGCTTGAATTGATGCCACGATTCTCTGTAAAGAGGCGGCGTACGCTGCGTCCAGAGCCCTTCGGAGCAACAAGCACGACATCGACTCCTTCAGGAGCTTCGATGCCTGTTTGGTCTTTGTAGGTTACGCCGAAGCCGTGCGAGAAGAGCAGCGTCTTTCCAGGTGTTAGCGCTGCCTTGACGGTTTGCCATGCCGCAATTTGTCCTGCGTCCGAGAGTAGGTACGCGATTACAGTTCCACGTTTACACGCCTCGTCGATGGAAAAGAGTGTTTCGCCTGGAATCCAGCCGTCTTCGACTGCCTTCTGCCATGAAGAACCGCCTTCGCGCTGTCCGATGATGACCTTAAACTCATTGTCGCGCAGGTTAAGTGCCTGAGCCGGGCCTTGCACTCCGTAGCCGATGACCGCGATGGTTTCGTTCGCTAGCACTTCACGGGCCTTACTGAGCGGGAACTCCTCGCGTGTTACTACAGTCTCTTCAGTGTTACCGAAATGTATCTTTGACATACTTCCTTCCTATTTCATGGTACTACAATTAAAAGTCTGGGCCTTCGTTTGCTTCCGGGCGAAGCTCATGCAGAGAGCGCGATAGATCGTGCGCATAGTCAAAAGAGCTTGATACTGCGATCCGTCCTGAGCGCACAAACTCTGTTACCTCGTCCTGGGCTAAAAAACTTAGCAGAGCAGAGATATCTGATTCTGTCCCTGTGCACTGTAAGAGGGTGCCGTTCGGTGAGCGCTGTAAGGTTTTTATATCAGCAAAAGTCGCATGGAGCGTGACCTCTCGCTCGTCAGATATCTTAGCGCGCACCAACGCCACCTCACGGTGGATGATATCAGGTTCGGCAAAGACAAACACTCGTCTGACTTCAATCATCCGCTCTATTTGGCGGCCAATCGTAGCTGCTTTAACTGGGTCTGTTTGAATGACTACGGTAAATCGAGAGATGCCGGCTGTCTCTGTTGCAGAGACTGTAAGGCTTTCAACGTTTAATTTTCTGCGTGTAAAGAGAGTTGTCAGGCGCAGAAGCACTCCCGGACTGTTTTCGGTCCATACTAAGAATGTGACTGGCTGGCTTATTGGCGTGTTCATAGCAAGAATATCCCCTGAGCGTTCTTTAGCGTAATCGAATCTCTGCAACTGATGTGCCAGCGGCAACCATCGGAAAGACGTTATCTTCTTTTTCAACGAGTATTTCGACAAAGTATGGACCCGCAGTATTCCACATCTCGGTTAGTACACTCTTTACGTCGCAACAACGAGTGACCTGCTTTGCCGGGATGCCAAAGGCTTCGGCTAGCATGCAGAAGTTCGGATTGGTCAGCTCAACAAAGGAGTAGCGTTTCTCAAAAAATAGCTGCTGCCATTGTCGTACCATACCGAGAAAGTTGTTGTTAAGAACGATTATCTTCACAGATAGCCCCTGCTGTGCGATCGTGCCGAGCTCTTGTAGAGTCATTTGAAATCCACCATCGCCAATAATAGCCACGACGTTGCGGCAGCGGTCGGCAACCGCTGCTCCAGCAGCAGCAGGAAGAGCAAAGCCCATCGTTCCAAGTCCGCCGGAACTTATAAAGCTGCCGGCATGCTTAAAGCCATAGTAGCGAGCCGTTGCCATCTGATGCTGGCCTACATCGGTAACAACAATCGCTTCGCCCTCTGTCACTTCACTCAGGTCAGCAATTACTTTGCTCATGCACGGGCGTTCAGCACGCTCTGCAAGGTCTTGCGAGATAACTGCATCAACCTCAGTTTGATGACAGTTAGAGAATCGCTCAAGCCATACCGGATGTTCTCGCTGTTCAACGAGGGGCAGTAGTGCCCGTATAGCCTGTTTCGCATCGCATACAATTCCGGCAGCTACCTGCACATTTTTATTTAGTTCTGCCGGATCAATGTCAATGTGAATAATCTTTGCCTGTCGGGCATATTCTGAGAGCTTACCAGTCACACGATCATCAAAACGCATGCCGATGGCGATGATTACGTCAGCTTCGTTTGTTAGGATGTTCGGACCATAGTTGCCGTGCATGCCTAGCATACCAACATACAACGGGTGCGTAGTTTGGATGGCAGATAAACCGAGCAGGGTGCTCGCCGCAGGGATGCCTGTTTTCTCGATGAACTCACGCAGCTCGGCTTGGGCGTTAGAGATTAAGACCCCGTGTCCTACCAGCATGAGTGGCTGCTGTGCATTGTTGAGCAGGTGTGCTGCTGTACGTAGGGCCGAAAGATCTACTACCGTACGACACTCTAGGTTGTGGCGTGCGGGAAGGCTTGAGAGATCGACCGAGATGGTTTCAAACTGGGCGTTTTTGGTAATATCAATTAGAACCGGGCCCGGTCGACCCGACTGCGCTACGGCAAACGCTTTCGGAATAATTGTTAGCAGCTCCTCGGCGCTCGTGACCTGATAGTTCCATTTTGTAATCGGAATAGTAATTCCGATGATGTCTGTCTCTTGGAAAGCATCGGTTCCAAGAAAAGCTTTTCCTACCTGTCCCGTGATGCATACGATCGGAATTGAATCGAGCATGGCATCGGCAATCCCTGTAACCAGATTTGTTGCGCCCGGGCCAGAGGTAGCTAGGCAAACGCCCGCTTTGCCGGCAACGCGAGCATACCCTTCAGCAGCGTGCGCGGCCCCTTGTTCGTGACGCACGAGGATGTGGTGAATTCTATCTTGGTAGTCATAGAGTGCATCGTATACCGGCATAATAGCGCCGCCGGGATAGCCGAAGATCGTATCAACTCCTTCGCGCAGCATAAGTTCTAAAAGAAGCTGAGAGCCTGTCAATTGGCGGGTCGATGGCAAAGTTTCGGCCGTACGGTTAGATTGAGGTGTAGTCATAAAAGTGCCTCTATAGCTTCAGCTAGCTAAAAAATAAAAAAGCCCCCGCACCTTTTTACGGGTGCGGGGGCCTCTTCTTCGCCTCTCCCTATGCTCTACAGCATGGGCCCGCACCGCGCTCCGAAGAGCACAATCACCACCACGAGAATGAGCACCACACGTACGTCCATATGGATCGACGCGAGTGACTTTTGTGCTGGATTGCGGTTAGACGATGAAAACATACCGAGTAGGGTAGAGATTTGCGTAGGCAGAGTCAAGCGTCTTTTTCGGAGGTGATGGCCGGTTTAATTGCTACCCATACTTTCTGGCGGCTACTGAGAAGCACTCAGGAAACACTTCTTTAACGCTGCTTTGGTGCTATGCTTTTTTGGTAACGTGTTGAAAGGAAGAGAAATAGAGAGAGACAGAGAGTATGGCCACCAATCCGATGACAATAGCGCTATATGACACCACCCTTCGTGATGGTAGCCAGCGCAAGGGGATTAGTTTGTCGGTGGGCGATAAAGTTAAGATTGCAACGCTTCTGCAAGATTTCGGCATTCCGTATCTTGAATGTGGTTGGCCCGGATCAAATCCCAAAGACGCAGAGTTTTTTTCAATAGCTAAGCAGTTATCGTTTAAGAGTTCTAAGCTCGTGGCATTTGGAGCTACACGTCGCAAAGGTATTGCCGCTGAAGACGATAGTAATCTACAGGCACTGCTTGCGGCTGAAACACCCGCTGTTGCACTCGTTGGAAAGACCTGGACGCTGCATGTCGAAAAGGTTCTTGGGGTATCCTTTGCCGAGAATCTTGCAATGATTAACGAGAGTGTATCGCTGATGCGTCAGCGTGGGAGGGAGGTGGTGTACGACGCAGAGCATTTCTTCGATGGATATCGGGCGAATCGCGACTATGCAGTTGACTCACTTGTTGCTGCAGCACAGGGTGGAGCAGCGTGGCTCGTGCTGTGCGATACCAATGGAGGTAGTATTCCTTCATTTATTGAAGCCGTTGTGCGTGAGGTTAGTGCAAAGCTTGTATCAGAAGGGATCGCAGCGAAGCTCGGAATACACACGCACAATGATAGTGAGTTAGCGGTAGCGAACTCATTGACGGCGGTTGACGCTGGATGCGTCATGATTCAAGGAACAATAAACGGTTACGGCGAACGGTGTGGAAATGCTAATCTCATCTCGCTAGTTCCGACGCTGGAATTAAAAATGAATAGGCGCTGTGTCCCCGTTGGAGCACTTGCTCACCTGACGGAGCTGTCACGAAAAGTAGCAGAGATCGTGAATCTAAATCCGGATACACAGGCCCCTTATGTTGGCTCTGCGGCTTTTGCTCATAAGGGCGGCATTCATGTTGCAGCGGTTGAAAAAGTTGCTGCAAGCTATGAGCATGTTGACCCAGAAATAGTTGGAAATAGAAGAGAGATAGTGGTCTCAGAGCTCTCAGGTCGAGGCAATATTAGAGTTCGCGCGAATGAGATGGATGTGCGATTAGAAGGGGTCGAGGCTGCCGTACTTGAACAGATCAAGCATCTGGAGAGTAAGGGATTTCAGTTTGAGAATGCTGAAGGGAGCTTTGAACTGTTAATGCGTCGTGCTGCGTCGGGATATCAGCCGCCGTTCAGTCTCGTTGATGTAATGGTAGTTAGTGATTCACGCAGCCTTAATCAGTCGCACGTTCAGGCGATGGTAAAGGTGCGGATCGGAGAGCGGCTGTTGCATACAGTTTCTGATGGGGATGGGCCGGTTCATGCCCTTGATGGGGCTCTTCGAAAGGCACTGGAAGATGCGTTTCCTGAGGTCACAGATGTTAGGCTAACAGACTACAAGGTTCGAATACTCGATCCGGAGAGCGCAACTGCCGCAATAACGAGAGTTTTGATCGAGGCGTCATACAATGAAGAGCGCTGGTCTACGGTTGGGTGCTCCGAGAATATTATCCATGCAAGCTGTACAGCGCTGTGTGATAGCTTTGAATATGCTATTACGCGATATGCTGGTTTAAACGCAGGTGCGTCCAAGACGAAGCGGTGTGCGTGAAATGGATTGCAGAGAGTAAATGCATTTTTGGTAGCGACCTTAGAATCGTCACGACGCCATCGATCCCGATGACGGCAGTTAAAGGGGGTTAAGGAGATCGAGGGGGATCTTTACGATCTCAAGGATGTCGGAGGTATAAGAAAGATATTTCCGACGTCCTCGTTCTCGCACTACATGTGCTCGTTTCACTTCCACGTTTGTGTGCGAGTGGGTAATTGTGAGAGGAGTTTCGGTAGAGGATTGTAGGCGCTAAGAGTTGGTGCTCTTTGTTGCGATGATGATTAATCGAAACGCGAATATCTTGAGAATTGGAAGATCTCCAAGCCAGTAGTTTATACGGCTGAGAGTTTTTGAAAATCCTAGAAGTTGCGGCGGCACCAGGGCGAATCCTCTGATCGTAACCGTGCATTTGGTGCGGGTAAAATAGCGGCGTAGAGAGAAGTAGTTGGTAAATAGTATTCCGGACTCTACGCTCCATGAGGTCTTGTGGGAGGCAGTTATAAAGACCGCCCATGCAGGGTTAAGTACATTTGGCTCTGAAAAGATGCAGGTGCCAGAAGGTGCTAGGGTTAGTAAAAATTGCTGTACGGCAGCAGGGATATCAACATGATGCAGCACGTCTGTACCCATAATCAGGTGGGCGTTGTTCGACAAGGGCAACGCACTGGCACAGCTCAAATGTGCTCCGTATCCGATTGAGTCAGCAAGTGTACGAAGGCGCCGCAGAGATTCTTCGCTGATATCTATCGCATGAACAGTAGTTCCCTCTTGTAGAAGTGGGACTGTCAATCTCCCTGTGCCGGCTCCGAAATCGATGACTGTGCCTGTGGGTGTTGCAGCTTCATGCATGTAACGGAGTAAGCAGCGCAGCTCATCTGTAACGTGAGGCGGAGGATTAAGAATCAGTTGCGCCTCGTACTGTGCCGACTCACGCTCAAAATGCTCTCGCTGCTTGTCGACAGATTCGCCCATAGTGTGCCTCTTCGCCGCTAAGTGGTTTTGAGGGTCTCTCGGTAGACGCTTCCAAGCTTCTTATAGCCCTCAGCGGACTCTTTCAGAGATATCAGCTCTGAGGGTGTCAAAGCTCGAACTGTCTTCGCAGGAGTTCCCATGACTAGAGATGCCGGGGCTATGGATGTTCCTTTCGTAATCAGAGTATGGGCACCTACTATGCAGTCATCTCCCAGTAAAGCGTTGTCCAGCACGGTTGCCCCCATACCAATTAAGCAGCGGTCTCCGATTGTGCAGCCATGAATGATAGCCCGATGCCCGATGGTGCAATCCTCTCCGATTGTAACGGAATCTAGGCCATGAGAGGTGTGAATCAGGCAGTGTTCCTGGATATTGCTACCCGCGCCCACAGTAATAGGTTGAATATCACCGCGTAACACAGCATTAAAAAAGATGCTGACATTCGCCCCAACAGTAACTTTGCCGATTATCCATGCATCTGGAGCGATAAACGCCGTTGGATGAACAACGGGCGCATCTCCTGCAAACGGTACTATCGGCATACGAATAACCTATACTACAGGGAGTACATATAAACGGCCTCTATAGAGGGCCTCTATAGAGGGCTTCTATAGGGTCGCCTTCACGGCTTCGATGATGCGCTCTATGCTTGGAAGAAGAACAACTTCTAATGCCTTTGAGTAGGGCATCGGACCTTCCAGCGTTGAAACGAGACCAACCGGAGCATCGAGTTCATCAAAAATCTCTCGGTGAATCATGCTGCCGAGGTACGCACCGTAGCTTGCTACTTCATGCTGCTCCTGTATCACAACGCAACGGTGAGTCTTAGCCACTGAAGTTAGCACGGCCTCTCTGTCGAGGGGTCTTAGGGTTCTAAGGTCGAGCACTTCTGCCGAAATTCCCTGTTGAGCCAGCTGTTCAGCGGCATCAAGCACAAGGAACACGTTCTTGGACCATGTAATCAGCGTTACATCAGTGCCTTCGCGTTTGATGTCTGCTTTGCCGATTGGGATGATATACTCACCCTCTGGCACGGGACCGCGTTTGCCGTAGGTAAGCTCTGATTCAAAAAATACTACTGGGTTCTCATCACGGATGGCACTCTTTAGAAGGCCCTTCATGTCGTAAGGTGTAGCGGGCGCAATTACAATCAACCCTGGCGTATAAGCATAGAAGCTATCGAATGAGTTGGCATGCTGGGCTCCTAGCTGGAATGCAGCCCCGCCAGCACCACGGAACACTATTGGGCACTGGAGCTGCCCTGCAGACATCAGGCGTGCCTTTGCTGCTGTGTTTAATATCTGGTCGATTGCCACGAGCGAAAAGTTGAAGGTCATGAACTCAACAATAGGCCGCAGTCCGGCCATTGCAGCTCCGATTCCGATTCCGGCAAACCCGTTTTCGGCGATAGGGGAGTCGATAACACGCTTTGGTCCGAACTGGTCAAGGAGGCCCTTTGAGCACTTGTAAGCGCCGTTGTATGCGCCTACTTCTTCACCCATAAGAAACACCCGTTCGTCACGGATCATCTCTTCCGCCATCGCCTCTTGCAGGGCATCACGGATCTGAATTTCTCGAACAGCTGATTGATTCTCTGTGTCGCTAGGCATGGCGTTAGACATAAATGTAATCCAAAGCAGTTTCTGGGGATGGGAACGGAGACTCTTCGGCAAACTGCACCGCATCCTGAATCTCGTTCTCTACTTCTTGATCAATATGGTCGCGGAGGTGCTTTAACCCGAGGGTTTCAAGCTTCTCGCCGATGACTTTAATTGGATCTCGAGAGCGCCACGCATCAACGTCAGCCTGAGTGCGGTACTTGCCAGGATCTGCCATCGAATGTCCGCGATACCGGTAGGTCTTAGCCTCGACGAGAGTTGGAAGCTTCTGCTCGCGTGCTCTCTTGGCAGCCGCATGGATCACCGATCGCACCGCGAAAATATCGTGACCATCAACAGTCTCACGTGCCATCGGGTAGGCAAGAGCTCGGATTGACAGGTCATCAGTCGGAGCTGTCCTCTCAATTGGAGTTCCCATTGCAAACTGGTTGTTTTCAATTACGTAAATGACTGGAATCCCCCATAGTGCGGCAAGCGACATCCCTTCATGAAAGGAACCGATGTTGATTGCCCCATCTCCAAGGTAACAAATGGCGATTGCATCAGTGCCTTTGTACTTCTCAGCAAAGGCTAGGCCGGCTGCAACCGGCACCTGAGCACCGACAATGCCCCAGCCTCCCATAAAGCGGCGCTCAGCATCGAAGAAATGCATCGATCCACCGCGGCCCTTGGCGCAGCCAGTCTCTTTTCCGAGCAGCTCGGCCATTCCAGCGCGAGCGGACCCGCCGCGAGCCAGGTAGTGTCCATGACAACGATAGGCTGTCATGACGTAATCGCTCTCGTTTAAAACAGAGAGGGAGCCGACGGCCACTGCCTCTTGTCCGATATAAAGGTGCAGGAAGCCGCCGATCTTCTTCTCAGTATAGAGGCGCGCAGCCTCTTCTTCAAAGCGTCGGATGCGCAGCATCTTCCTGTACAGGTCTGCAAGGAGTTCTTGGTCCATTCGAAAGACTACCTCGAAACGTTACTTCTAAAGCTGCTTGCTGGTTCGCCGAGGAACCTGCCGTGCAGTAGTGATTTCAGTTGTCGGAGGGGTTTCGTAAGGTGTTGGTTTCGACCACCAAAAACCCCTCAGCGCGGCGGTTATACCAGCGAGGTTGCCCTAATGTCCACCCGCAGTAGCAAGAGATTGCTGGTATTTAGCTCATGTGGGTATCTTTATCCTAATGCTGTGCCCGATTGGGCAAGTGCTTGATATTTCATGTTTGTTTAGGCTGAGATTCTCGGATAGCGAGTTACAGGCTGAGATCGTATCATGGTTGTCATGAGTGCCTTTCGTTACCTTATGGCCGTTGATCCCAGTTTAACCTGCTCAGGTTGGGCGCTTTTTTCGGTCAAAGATGGTCGGATAGCTGCCGTTGGAAAGATAAAGAGCGATCCTCCAAGTGTTTCTATAGCTACGCGCCTGTTGAAGTTGCAGGAGCGGGTTGCCGGGGTTTTTGAAAAGCTCTCGCTTGGTGAGCGGGACGTGCTTGTATGCGAAGCGCCCACAACTATGCGCGATCCCCATAATACTATCAAAGTTGAGCAGGTTCGCGGATTATTCGAATCAACCGCGCGGCATCGCAGCGTTGAGGTTCCCGGGCGCGTTAATCCTCGAACAGTTCAGTATGAGGTGATGGGGCTGAAAGGGAAGCAACTTGTACGAACTGAGGTGAAGTTGGCAGCACTGCGTACGGCACTCTATCTTTATGCGCCCCGTTTAGAGCAGCTGGGTTTTGTCGCTACCGAGGATAGTCTAAAGAAGCATCAAGATATTGTTGATGCTTTGTTGATTGGGCGTTTGATGTTGTCTCGCATACATGCGGCTCGAGATGCACGGGTGCCACTGGCTTCATTGCTTGAGAACCAAACGTCGCAGAATCGAGGTTCCTGGAGGGTTCGTTCATGTGGGGTATCATAAGTACCGGCAATATCGGAAATAGTTTCGCTGGAAACATCCGGGCTTTAGTGCCGCTTCTGCTTTCAATCGCTGTGTCTTTAGGGGGTATTCAACGAGCGCTTAGTGAAGATTCGTCGGGCGCTGCTGAGCATAAGACAGAAGCTAATAAAGGCGGCGAAGGTTCAAAAAAAGATGATTCAGCCGCAGAGCAGAAAAGTGAAGAGTCCCCGAAAACAGATAGTGGCCCCACTATTAATCGTAAGGTCAAAGCACCGCAAGCTCCGGTAGAGGATCCGCGTGGAGCGGTTGACCTAGTCGTTTGCAGCCAGAACTTGAAGATGTTTGGCACGGTAGAGACCATGAAGCAAAAATTGGCTTCTTACTCGGCACGAGAGCACGATATTAAAGTTGAGGAGCTTGTAGATCGATTCGCAGCAGCAGATTGCGACGTCATCGCCGTGCAGGAGGTATTGGGAAGAACAACTGAGCTTGCTGAAGCCGCGCTCAATGATATTGCACGAACGCTTCAGCGCCGAACTAATCGGTTCTACGAGGTGCGTGTCGGGCCGCCAGCGGAGGGGGGTATGGCGCTTGGATTTATCGCGGCGAAGGATCGGATAAGTATTATCTCAACCCTGTCTTATGCGCGCGTTGAGTTGCCGAAGGTCTCTCCAAAAGAGAAGCCACGAGTTTTTGCTCGCACTCCGCTTGAACTGCAAGCAACGGTTAGTTCCCGAGATAGCAACTTTCCGAAGACGGTGACCATAGTTAACTTTCATTTTAAATCAAAGCGGGGCGGTGCGGCTGATCCTACGGGGCTTGAATGGGAAACCTACCGCATGGAGATGGCAGAGGCGCTGCGGCGTATAGTAGAGCTGCGACATAAAAACTCCTTCGCATCGAGCGATACAATATTGATGCTTCTGGGGGATAGAAATAGCAACTTCGATGTAGCAAGCGCTCGTATTCTTGAGGGCAGCCTGTCTCTATCAAGTTTTCGTGGTGAGGGAGCCTGTCGGCTAAGTAAGCGAGGGCTTCCCATCTGCAAGGCAGGCACCGCTCTGCCAAAGCGGCTCTTTAGTGTGCTGACTACGAGTAAGAGTGTGCTTGCTCTGCCAGGTACCTTTGAATACAAAGGGGAGTATTCATGGTTGGATGACATATTGATGCCAGCTGAGAGCCTGGTCTACGTGTGGAAGTCGGCCTACAGCGATAGTAAATACTCTTCTGGTGTGCTCTATAAGCCAAAAGAAGCGTCTGATCATGCGATGGTGTATACGAAGTTGAACTGGTAGCCCGCTGCCGGATAGCTGTTTCTCTGGCGATTTTACAGCGGAACATTTTTTGCTTTGCCGCTCGGGGGGTGTGGCCTGCGCTTGCACTCCATGGGTTCGCACGAAGTAGTCGTGCGAAGGCGATGAAGATCAATCCACGGACAGCTCCTTCGGTAATATCATAGGGAGAGCGGGCTTATCGCTTTCCAGTTGTGGGCTGTTGCACCGCAGAGCTTAGCTGTGCCCAGATCGCATCAAAGCTCTCTGCTAGTGCAGATTGGAAAAAAACATCCTGGGTTGTACTGACAAAGAAAGCTTCTCGTAGCTGCTCTCTGACCTCTTCTGGTGAGAAGCCCTCATGGATTCCTTGAACAACCTGCTCTGTAATGTCAGTCGTATTCTGAATAATACCCTCGATGTGCTTACGAACGAGACTTCCGGTGATGGCGCCGACGTACGGCAACCCAATGCCAGATATCTCCATATGCTCGAAATCTCGAAGTGATGAAGCGGCTGCTGCTACTCCCGCATCTCCTCCAGGGGCCGCAAGCAGACGACCTCGATAGTATCCAAATGTCTGGTCAGTAATAAGAAACTCATGAGGCACAACGATGTATGTTGCTGAGTGCGTCTTGTATCCTGGCGTGTATATGCAGCGCAGCAGCGTTTCATCCCCCAGATCAATAGCTTCTGAATCGCCCAAATTCCTGTCGATGCGCAGGGCATCTTTGAATTCTTCAAGTGAAGCCGGACTGTCAACTCTAAAGGGCGCGCTGAGTGTTCGGTCGCGCTCCCATAGGGAGCGAACAAGCCCTTCGTCCGCCAGGGACTTAAGCAAAGGGGTAGGGGCCAGCACCTTTAGCGAAGGGACTCGGCGTCGTAAAAGAGCGATGCCTCCGATCTTTGCGGCATCCAGACTCGTGAGGATGACTTGCTTTATATCTCTGACAGAGAGCTTTAAGCTCTCGAGACGAGTCTCTAGGTGAGTTATGTGTGCAGAGGTGCCGGGATTCGATACGGTAAGAGAGTTGTTCGCTGCTGACACAACATATCGGCAAGTTGCGCCAAGTGTTACTAAGTAGATTCCAGGATAGATGGGCGCTGACGAGCGTAGAAGCATAGAAACCGGCCTAGTTAGGAAATATAGTGGGGACCCACTCTGCTATGCGGCTTATCAAGCCGAATGACAGAACAGATGATGAGATGCTCTCACGAAGCAGGGCTGCTACTCAAGTCTCAATCAATTAAGATAGTGGCGGGTATGCAAAGCAGAAGCGGGAAACCTCTTATTTTTGCATGTAAGCTAATTTCTTTCCTAGACCCGGGTCGGCGCTTCGCCGGTTGATATCTAACGTCCGCCTGTTTACCATATCGGAAACAAGCGGACTATTAGGCTGCAAGTTGGATAACTACATTGAGCACGAAGTACCAGCGAAACCTTTTTGGTCCGCTGGTACAGTGCTTCGTGGTTAGTCACTTGCAGTCAGCGTTAGGCGTTCGCCGCAGCTTTCTTGCGCGAGCGAGGAGATTTCTCAGTTTCGCTATCGGCATCTTCAGATCCACCTTCCGAAGCATTGCCTGCTCCAGCCGCTATACCGCATGAGTCCATAACCAGAGTTCGAATCTCTCTTGCCATTTCTGGGTTGTCTCTGAGGAACTGCTTGGCGCCCTCACGTCCCTGACCCATTCTCTCGCCTCGGAAGCTGAACCAAGCTCCGGCTTTGTCAACTACACCCTTATCGGCTCCAAGGTCGATAATCTCGCCTACTAAGCTCACACCCTCATTAAAGATGATGTCAAACTCAGCTTCGCGGAATGGAGCAGCTACTTTATTTTTGACTACTTTTACGCGAACGCGGTTACCAGTAACGCTGTCCTGATCCTTAATTGAACCGATTCTTCGCACATCGAGTCGTACGGATGCATAGAACTTTAAGGCGTTGCCACCTGTAGTTGTTTCAGGGCTGCCAAACATAACTCCTATCTTCATTCGGATCTGATTGATGAAGATGATGGTCGTGTTTGATTTTGCCGATATTGCAGTGAGTTTGCGAAGCGCTTTGCTCATCAGACGTGCCTGAAGGCCGGGCTGCTGGTCTTCCATCTCACCGTCAATCTCAGCACGTGGCACCAGGGCGGCTACTGAATCAACTACGATTAGATCTACCGAACTTGATGAAACGAGGGCCTCGCAGATCTCTAGCGCTTGCTCTCCGCAATCAGGCTGACTCACGAGGAGCTTTGACGTGTCAACTCCGAGTCGCTTTGCATAGTTTACATCAAGCGCATGCTCTGCATCGATATACACTACCGTGCCACCGGCCCGTTGAGCCTCTGCTGCAGCAGAGAGGGCAAGGGTGGTTTTTCCTGATGACTCCGGTCCGTAGATCTCACAGATTCGCCCCCTCGGAAAGCCGCCAATTCCAAGTGCGATATCGAGAGATAGGCTTCCTGACGAGAAGGCTTCAACCTTGTCGCTAACGGCGGTGCCGAGGCTCATTACGGCGCCTTTGCCATACTTCTTTTCTAGTTGAGAGATGGCGGTCGAGAGGTTCTTGTTTTTTTCGCCGTTTTCGCCGTTATTTTCGCCGTTGTTGTCGTATAGTTCCATGGGTTTCTCCTTGTAAGATAAAACTTTTTGCGCCGAGATGATGGGGTAATCCGTTAACCACAGAGACTACCGGAATCTCAACATCGATACACTATTTTAATTTTAATGCAGTTCCCGAATTACTCCGATAAGACGTCCCTGAATGGTCACCCTATCAACGGTAATTGGCTGCATGTTTGGGTTCGCAGGAATTAGCATTACTTTACCACTCTTTAATCGGCGGTACCGTTTGAGAGTTGCGCTTCCGTCGTCAAGAAGAGCAACTACTATCTGTCCATCCTCCGCATTGTCTTGCTTCTTGATGACTACAATGTCTCGGTCGCAGATATGCTCGTCGATCATCGAGGTCCCACTGACTTCCAGGCAGTAAACTTCTCCACGACCGTCAATCATGTTTGGTGGTATCTCGATGGTGGTGGCTTGCTCAACAGCCTCGATAGGCCGTCCAGCAGCAATTACTCCTACCAATGGCACAGCTGTTGGCCCAAGCTCTGGGGTAAGTCGCTCAAGCAGCTCAAGCATGCCGTCCGCGCCACGTCGGATGAAACCTTTATCTTCGAGCCGCTCAAGGTGAAAGTGGGCGGTAGAGGCCGACTTTACACCGATGAACTCTGCGATCGCTTTTAGTGAAGGGGCATAGCCATGCTCCGCTAAGAAATTACGTAGGAATTCTAGGGTTTGCCTCTGTACTGGCGCTAACGTACTGCTTTTAAACTCTGACTGAGCGCTCGCTTCCGGCTGCTTTCGACTTTTTGTACTCATACGTACCTTGTTTCTCCTCGTTGTTTTCTGAGTTGTCGTTTTTTCTTCTTCGCTGTTCTTTGATAGGTCGTTGTTTTTTGTGCTGTTTAATGTTGTGTCGATAAATACAGTTCCGGTTGGGCAGTCCTTTACCTTTTAGGTTTTGTCGGGGTCGCTTTCAGCTTCGGTGGTTCGGTTTTTAGTTGCTGCGCCTCAAATTGTTACTAGCGGTTGTTATTAGCGGTGCTGTTTTTCGTTGGGCCTGATGATCGTTCTAGCTAGTATCGTTCTAGCTACTATCGCTCAGGCCTAATGACTATCGTTCCACTTGCTTTTTGCGCTGTATCCCTGCTGCGCGCTGCTCGCGCGTGGAAGGAAGTTGCGGGTGCCGCACGTAGTGTCGGCCGCAAGGTCACGATCTATATCGGTAGCATATGCAAATATACTAGAAACTGCAATAGCTGTTTTTGCGAAACATGGTTCGTGTTTAGTTTGCCTCTTTGTGTATTTAGCCGTTGATTAATATTGCGGGCATGCCGATACCTCTTAGTAAGCGAGTAAAGTGCGTGGCGTTCTTTCTTTAAGGAAAGGGCGCACCGTCAGGGAAGATATGACTGAACCTTCGTCAACAGATTTAAAAAGCACCGATTTCCGTAGGGATATCAGGGTGTTGGTTGTTGGCGACCATGACGATCACTATGAGCAGATATGTGAGGCAGCGTCGCTTTACAATCCAGAGTTCAGTCTTGAGTTGCAGCGTGTGGAATCTCGCGAATCGGTGGCGGAGGTGTCGCAGAGCTGGCAGCCAACGGTTGTTCTTCTCGATATTCACATTCTCTCCGATGCCTTCAAATTGATTGAGCAGTTGAGTCATGCTGGATACCCGGTGGTTGCAACCAGCTCTGTGCGGGTTGCAGAGATTGCTGAGACGGCTCAGCAGTATGGGGCCGTAGGATATTTCAATAAAAGTGACAATCTGGACGATATCGAAGTGCTCTTTGAATACATCGCTTCGGTAGCTATCACGCCCGGTGCTAAGCACTAAACTCGGGCAAGGCTGCTTTCAAATGCAGCGAATACACCTTTTTCGTTTTGCTTAGTCACGGTACTCTACGCCAAGCTCGTGCCTGCCGAAGAGATAGGAAGGGCGATTCTTGTGTGGTTTTTCTCCGTGTTGGTGCTAAGGGAGCGATTTTCAGATGGCGACGACTTCTAAATTGGAAAGGGCAGCGGTAACGCTAGCTTTGTGCGCCGTTGCGTTGATATTTAGCGGCACCAAAGCGTGTCAGGAGGATTATGAACTCGGCACGCAATCGAGCGTGAACAAGACCCCAACGGCAACTGAGACACCAGATAGTGGAGATGACTCTACAGGCACCCGAACTCCGACTCCCTCAGTTAGCAGGACCCCGACACCGTTGGCCACCGCTGTGCCGGTAGTCACAGCCACCGCAACGGCGCGGACAGTTATTCCGTCCCGAACCACCGATAACGGATTGCTTCAAGAGCTCTCGGTGCTCAGTGAGAATTCCGCGGATGAAAAAGCCGCCGCGGTGGAGGCTGGTAACCGTCGGGCAGCGGCTCAGGACGGTAATTGGCTCGGTGCGGGTTTGTCGGGGAAGGCAGCGGACTCTAATGGGTGGAGGGATAGCGACTCAGATGGTTTTTCGGATGACGTTGAGCTGCGTTGGTCTTCTGATGAAAATGACCCGGGCGCTATTCCGATGAATCTTCTTACGACTAATCTTCAGTCGCGGCTAGCCTCCGCTGACTCTGATTCTGATGGCATCTCGAATGATGAGGAGCGCGTGCGGGGCACAAATCCTCGCTCAATCGATAGCGACGGCGACGGTCGACCAGATGGAGCAGAGGTCCTGTCTGGAGCTGATCCGCTTGACGGGCAAGATCGATATACTGATAGAGATGGAGATGCTCTGAGTGATGAATACGAACAGGGCGCAGGCTTCAAAATAGACTCGCTTGATTCGGACGATGATGGATTAAGAGATGACCTCGAGTTAGTTGTTGGATCCAGCCCACTCAAAGTCGACTCGGATGGTGATGGTGTATCGGATGGCCGGGAGTACGATGCCGGCTCTGACCCTGCCCTGGCTGATGGGGCCGCTGGTTCGAACTAAAATTAGTCGCGTCGTTGTTGAGAAAGGCGGCAAACTCTGAGATACCTGGAGGGAACGTAGCATCTGCTACCCGTCTATGGATTTGCTTGCCATGCAACACACTCGATCAAGAGAGATATTTGCCCGCGCTCAAACTTTTTTTCCAGGAGGAGTAAATTCCCCCGTTCGCGCTTTCAGGTCTGTTGGAGGCGAGCCCTTCATAGTCAAACGCGGAGCAGGAGCTTATCTTTTTGATGTCGATGGCAATCGCTACGTTGATTACATTAACAGTTGGGGGCCCTTAGTTTTAGGTCACGCTTATCCTGCTGTAGCAGAGGCGATCGCTACCCAAGCGACCCTTGGAACAAGCTACGGAGCTTGTCATGAACTAGAGAGTGAGGCGGCTGCAGTGGTGCAACAGCTCTTTCCGTCACTGCAACTAATGCGCTTTTGTAACTCTGGTACTGAAGCAGGAATGGCTGTGATTCGGCTTGCTAGAGGGTTTACGAATCGTCAAAAAATTTTGAAATTCGAAGGGTGCTATCACGGGCACGCGGATGTGTTGTTAGCAAAAGCTGGCTCGGGAGTGCTGACACTTGGGCTTCCTGATTGTGCTGGCGTTCCTTCTTCTGCTGTACAGGACACGCTTGTTGCAGAGTACAACAACCTTGATTCAGTAGAGCGCATATTTGCTGAGTGTGGTTCAGAGATAGCAGCAGTGATCGTCGAGCCAGTCGTGGGCAATTGTGGATTGCTTATTCCACAGCCGGGATTTTTGGAGGGTTTGCGGCGCATTACAGCAGCGCATGGAGCGCTCTTGATTTTTGATGAAGTGATGACTGGATTTCGCGTTTCACTCGGCGGCGCGCAGGCACTGTACAAAGTTGTACCAGACCTTACGATGCTCGGAAAAGTTATTGGAGGCGGCTTGCCGGTCGGTGCTTTCGGTGGGCGACGTGAAATAATGGAGCTTTTGGCCCCTATTGGACCAGTGTATCAAGCAGGGACGTTGTCGGGAAATCCACTGGCAATGGTGGCCGGTATCGCCACATTGAAGGAGTGGTCCAAACCGGGTCTTTTTGAGCGCACCCAGGCAACTACCGAGCGGCTGGTTGCTGGCCTGCGCGCGGAAGCACAGAGCTGCGGAATACCACTCCAGGCAGGCTCAGTGGGCACTATGTTTGGGTTTTTCTTTGCTGATACTCCAGTGCACAATTTTTGTGATACGCAGCGCACTAGAAAAGAGAGTTTTAATCGATTCTTCCGAGCGATGTTGGATCGGGGTGTCTACTTTGCTCCATCTGCTTTTGAAGCAGGTTTCGTGTCGGCGGCACATGACGGTGAGGCGCTTGAGTATACTCTCAGCATGCTGGGTCAGGGGTTTCAAGCTGTTAAGGGATGAGCCGCTATTTATTCTGTAACGTTGGTGGGCCCTATCAAGGAGCACATGAATTCCTTTACCTGTGGTGAGTACCCTGGGAACACAGTGTCGGTCAGTGAAAGTATGGTAAAGAAGGAGCCAAAAAGTATCAGGATAGTCACTAGAGCAATGACGAAGCTCGTTGAGAGTGAGCCATTTCCAAGGACGGTAAGGCAGTTGATAAAAACCACAAAGATGTAGCACGCAGTAATAGCGAAAGCATAGGGCAGGAACTCGAAGATGACGTCCGTTTGGCGAATGGTGCCAACCGCGTAGTATTCAATCAGCGATGCGTGACCATCCAAGGCGTAGTTGGCCGCATACATTCCTAATACTAGTGGTACTATTGGTGTTAGGGAGTAGCAGATTGAAGCAATCATCTTAGGTAACGAGATTGATATTCGCAGCAGTCGCAGAAACACAGTAGAGCTGATGGTAAATAATCCCAGCGCTCCTACTAGGGTTAGGGTAACAGCCGCGCTCAATTGGCTGTCCCGCGGCACTACTCCAAATTGCACCTGATACCAAAAAGGTGGGCCTAGCAAAACTGCCAGCACGGTTGTGAAGATAAACAGCAGGTAGGGGGGTCTCTCGCGCTCAATCATGAGGTGTCTTACCGAACCGTACGGATCGGATAGGGGCGCAAGTAGTGCATCAAAGGCCGACATTTTTTTCTGAAATCTTACCATACTTGGTCCATGATAACGGCTGTTTCGGCAAATGGTCAAAAACTTCGTTAGCGCCATGCCTTAAGGGATTTCGGTGCAACAGAGCTACCGAGTGGCTTTCAAGCGCTTGGTTTGACTGAGCAAAAAGGGCGTGTTCTTGTTAATAAATTTTAACCAACTATAAGCCTTGTCAGATTAAAATCTGCGTTAGCCCGTGTTAGCAAGCATGAGAATGGCCTGAGGTGGTGCAGTTTGGCGATACCTAAAGTTTATGCCAAGAAAAATGCAATGCCACGGTGATGCTGTGTGGCAGAACAGGTTGTGTGGTTTTTAGAGCCGTTACCTTTGTTAGGCGCATTGCTTTTTTCCGGAAAGTAGTGTTCAATTCGGGAACTTGGGCGGGAGTAGCTCAGTCGGCTAGAGCATCAGCCTTCCAAGCTGAGGGTCGCGGGTTCGAATCTCGTCTCCCGCTCCAAGTTTTTCTGATATCCTCAATATTTCAGCTACAGATAAATCATCTATAGATATCTCAGATATAGCTATTCTAGATATAGCTATTTCAGATACCCCCAATCCCTGCTGAGCAACACGTGCTAACCTCCGACTTCTGTTCCATTCAGAAGGGGGCTTATTGTTATTTTACCCCTACGCTCCGCATTTAGAACCCATGTTAGGCTGGATAAAAGCGCTACCCTCAGCCTTAGCCACTACTTTCTAAAAACTTATCTCGTCGGATTAGATGTCCGAGTGGTAGGATCTGGGTGAAGTTGCACCGGTGATTCAAAGCAACAGCCGATGGTATGTTAAAACAGAGGCCCCGTAAAAAAAATGCTTTTGGGGCTCGCTGAATTTGCGGCACTTGCGACGACATAAGGGGTTTTTATGCGAGAGATTGTAGGGGCGCTGGGCCTTAGTCAAATGGGCCCTGATAAAATCTGTCCGGGTGCCTACGGCAAGAGTGCCGTAGCAGCCTCTGCAGCTTCACGGGTCCTGCACGTAGCCTCTCCGATAAATGGCGCAGAGTTGGGTCAGGTGGCGGTCGCAGACGACGCTTCTTATGACGGTGTCCTCACAGATGCGATTGAAATTTTCAAAGAGTGGCGCAGCGTACCCGCGCCAGAGCGTGGGCAGCTTATAAGAGAGGTTGCTGATGCTATGCGAGACAGTAAGTCTCGGCTTGGCGCGCTGATTTCAGCTGAGGTTGGCAAGATTAGAAGCGAGGGCGAAGGAGAGGTTCAAGAGGCGATCGATATTGCCGATTTTGCAGTGGGCCTCTCACGTCAACTGTACGGAAAGACGATGCACTCAGAGCGGCGTAACCACCGCATGTATGAGCAGTGGCACCCGCTTGGAGTCGTTGGGGTTATTACGGCGTTTAATTTTCCTGCCGCGGTGTGGGCGTGGAACGCTATGATCGCTGCAGTGTGCGGTGATGTTGTTGTTTGGAAACCCTCTGAGCTTGCACCACTGACGGCAATAGCCATGAATTCAATCTGCCGCGAGGTGGCCAAGCACAGAGGCTTTGAAGCTATCTTTGGCTTGGTGGTAGGAGATGGCCCGGCGCTCGGCAAAAAGATGGCGCTTGATCCCCGTGTTTCGTGCGTATCAGCGACGGGCTCATGTCGCATGGGCAGAGATGTTGCGCAGGCGGTGGCGGGCCGTATGGGACGCAGCATATTAGAGCTGGGTGGTAATAATGCAGTCATAGTGCTACCTGATGCGGATATGGACCTTGTGGTGCGCGGCGTTCTTTTCGGAGCTGTTGGTACAGCAGGGCAGCGGTGCACAACGATTCGGCGTGCGTTAGTGCATCGTGATGTATACGATCTCTTCCTTCAGAAGATGGTTGCAGCTTACAAGCAGGTCTCTATCGGAGATCCATTAAAAGCGGGAACGTTAATGGGCCCACTAATTCATCAGGGTGCCGTTGCTGCCTATCGTGCCGCTGTTGCGAGAGTTTCGCATGAAGGGGGTGAGGTGGTGTACGGCGGAAGGGTTCTGTCAGATATGCCCTCTTCGCTCTACGTCGAGCCTACTATCGTGCGCGCCACAAGCAGCATGGCGCTGCTGCGCGAAGAGACTTTCGCGCCGATTCTGTATGTTGTTCCGGTGTCGGGTATTGATGAAGCGATCGAGCTTAATAACGATGTCCCGCAGGGGCTGAGCTCGGCCATATTTACGAGTGACCTAACGGCATCAGAGAAGTTTCTTTCATCGGCAGGAAGTGATTGTGGCATTGCGAATGTAAACATCGGAACCTCCGGGGCAGAGATCGGTGGGGCTTTTGGTGGCGAGAAAGAGACGGGTGGTGGTCGAGAGGCGGGGTCGGATTCTTGGAAGCAGTACATGCGCCGACAGACGTCGACAATTAACTTCGGGGCAGAGATGCCGTTGGCCCAAGGGGTAGACTTTTCTTAGCTCGATAAAGGGCACAATATGAAGGCAAACCTAATGATTTCGTTCTGATTTAAGCCGATTCCAATTAAATCTGCTGTATGGTATGTTGCCTTAATCAGTCAGCCATTTGCCCTGGTGCTGGAATTGGTAGACAGGCATGATTCAGGGTCATGTGTCCGCAAGGGTGTGGAGGTTCAAGTCCTCTCCAGGGCATTATTAAAATTAGAGGGCGTCACCAACGTTGGGGCGGCTCAGCAGGTCGAACATGTTGTAGGTCTGCTTCGTCATAACCCTTTTATTTGGCGCAGTGCTCTGTTTGGCTCGCTGCTCAGTAATTCAGTGCAAAGGTACTATGAAATATTTTCGCGCTTCTCTTCTTGTCTTTCTTGCCATTCTCTGTGTAGTTGGAGCCGTTGGTTGTGAGCGACGCCCGCGGACATACGCAGGAGTTGAGCAACCAGTAGTTACCGGCACACCGCTTGCAAGCGGAACCGTTGACCCTCAGGCGCAATATTAGTGCTCTCTTTTTTGAGAGCCTTGTCTGTAAAAGAAGGCTCTAGGCTTTGGTATGTCATCGACTGTTCTCGCTGATTGCGTAGCTCGTGGTCACGAGCAGGTGGTATTTTTCAATTACCCAGAGGTCGGACTAAAAGCGATCGTTGCGCTGCACAACACGGTGCTTGGTCCAGGGCTAGGCGGCTGCCGCATGCGACTGTACCAAGATGAGGCGCAGGCCTTGGAAGATGTTCTGCGTCTTTCCGAGGGAATGACCTATAAAAGCGCCTTAGCCCATCTTCCGCTAGGGGGTGGAAAGGCGTGCATAATCGCCGATCCCAAAATAACTGAGGGGCGTGAGGCTCTTTTTAGGAAGTTCGGCGAGTGTTTAAATCACCTTGCTGGTCGTTACATCACTGCAGAGGATATGGGCACCTCAGTCAGTGATATGATGTGGATTAAATCAAGCTCTTCTTTCGTAGTAGGCACGGACCCTGATAAGGGCGGGGCTGGTGACCCATCGCCATGGACAGCGCGCGGCGTTTTCCTCGCCATGAAAGCTGCGGCCGAGCGGGTGTTTCCTATAGACGGTGGATTGAAAGGCAAGCGCGTTGCGATTCAAGGCGTGGGGCATGTG
>JBIKWG010000140.1:0-7670 GCA_044356425.1 Bdellovibrionota bacterium
AGGTGGCATACGCCAATACGAACCAAGCTGCGGGGGTGATGCGAGCTATGGCGAGCGAGAGGGGCGGCAGCCCCTGGGCCAAAGCGCCGAGCGGGAAAAATGGACGTAGTGGGACCAATTCGAACCGATCACCGAAACAACTTTACGGATGGGGTCCAGGGGCTTGCCCCTGGCCGTCATTCGAATCTTGGCTTTAGCCAAGTTCGAATAGGGGCAAATTGGAGGTGGCGGGAATCGAACCCGCGTCCTAAAAGCGTCACAATACACCCTCTACATGTTTAGAGCGTTGTTAATCTCATCGGTGCAGCATCAACGCACACAGCTACATCCGACCAGCTCCTGTTTGTTTCGGAACAACGCCGCAGCGCGCGCTATTCCAGAGCCCGAGAAGTTTAAGCTTTTAGGGAATTACGGGCGCGTCCCCTATCAGCCGACTAGGCACTTGTGGTGGCTAGTCTAGGTGCTACTGACATTACGCAGCCATTGCCATTGGCATGGAAGGAGCGAAACGTTCAGCAGCGTCAATAACTTTGCTTTTTGCAGTTATTAGTTTCCGCTTTTTTACCAGGCCAGCGGACCCTGGACATGCAGACGTATCGTTCATGAATCTAGTCGAAACCTTTACACCCCCGTAAAAACTACCCTACTCTTTTTTAATTATAACCCTCACACCCGAAGTTTTCCAGGAAATACCACCTGTTTTATTGAACAGAGAAGCCGCCACCTACTTGAGCCTGCGCGACATTTCACGAGCAATCTCACGTTGGCCCTCTCTTTTTTTGATATCTTCTCGCTTATCGGGCGCTGCTTTTCCTTTACCCAAAGCGACCTCAAGCTTTGCTCGCCCCTCTTTTAAATGAATTTGAAGGGGTATAAGCGTAGTGCCCTGAGCCTCAAGCTGGTGTTGCAGCTTGTCGATCTCACGCCGGTGCATCAGCAGCTTGCGGGGCCTGCGCGGATCGTACTCCCTGTCAGCACAGTGCGAGTACGGCGCAAAATAAGCATTCAAAAGGAACAGCTCGCCATTCTGAGGCCGCACATAAGCCTCTGCTATGTTAGCCTCACCGTTACGAATAGATTTAATCTCGGCCCCGGTAAGAACGAGCCCTGCTTCAAAGGTATCAAGGATATGGTAATTGAAGCGGGCCTTGCGGTTAGTGGCAATTACTTTTAGTGGTTCGTTCATCAACGTTCCCGATTTTCTTTGGCTCTTTCGCCGATTGATCTGCTTTGAACTGTCTGGACAAAGCACGTAACCACCCTAACTACCTCTTCGCCGAGCTTGGCATTATCTTGCACAAAGGGCGGGCAGAGGTCGTGCGTCAATCCGAGAAGATCATAGCTTACCAGAATCTCTCCATCACATGCACTACCGGCGGCGATACCGATCGTCGGAATCGATAAGAGTGTTGTGATCTCGGCAGCTAAATCAGAGGGAATACCTTCAAGCACAACACTGAAAGCACCTGCTGCCTCTACAGCTTTCGCATCAGAAATGATCTGCTCCCGTGAGCCTGGTGCAAAGCCTTCGCCCTCGCGATTGCTCTTTCCTTGTATCTTAAAACCACCCATGCGATGAATCGATTGTGGCGTCATCCCGATATGCGCCATGACGGGTATATCAAGTTCAACTAACCGCTTAATTGTATCGGCTACCGCAACTCCACCTTCTAACTTTACTGCCTGAGCTCCACCCTCTTTGATTAACCTTCCGGCCGATTCAATCGCCCGCTCAAGCGACACCTGGTATGAGAGAAACGGCAGATCTGAAACCACTAGTGCTTGAGCCACACCCTTGGCTACACAACGGGTGTGATAGACCATCTGGTCCATAGTCACGGGCAGAGTAGTTGACTCGCCCTGCACAACCATCCCGAGAGAATCACCAACCAGAATAATATCTACCCCGCCCCTATCAATAAGCCTCGCCATGGTGAAGTCGTAGGCAGTAAGAGCTACCAAACGGCGCGGTGATGCAGCACCAACGCCCTTAAAGCTGCGGATCAATGGAACCGTAATTTTCTGTGGTAACGTGGCCATATATTGAGCGTATCTCAGGAAAGCGTGAGGGGTAAACCCCAGCGTCCACAATACCCTAACGGCAAGAAGTAACCAGCAGCAACTCTGCTGCTAAGGGCTATAAGCAAACGAGCCTAACCATTCTCGCCCTCAGGCTTGTTTGTCTTAATAACCTTCTTGAGGTTTGACGAAGTATAGGTCCGCGGCCTCGACTCTAGATCAGTCTTTTTGTCCAGAGTGGGCGCAGCAAAGACAGTTGTGGGATTAGACCGCGAGAACGGTCGCCTCTTAGGAGCTGCAGAGGAATCTGCTGGCTGAACAGGTTGTTGAACCGCCTCAGGCTCTGGAAACAGCTCTGCAGGTTGCTGGGTAGCAGCTGCTGGTGCCTGCTGCTCTTTGGGCACCCAGCTAATAAAACCGGCATCGTCAGCAACAACTCCCTGCTCTAATGGCTGTCCCAGCCGCTCAAGCTGCTTCGGGCTAAGGATGACGTGGTGTGGAGTTCCTGGATCGATCTCGACCCAACACCCTTTCGGCAGCGCCAACGGTAGTTCGCCTCCGCTGAGCTGCACCGAGAAAAAGGGCCACCCCATCTTTAGACACCAAGCCCGCAGGAGCCCCTCTGAGGAGAAGAGGTATGCACTTGAGCGACCGTCGACCGTGCCGATGCGAACAGGCACACCCGCTAATGACCGATTCACCCCTGGTAGCTGCTGCTCGGAAGCTACAAAGAGCTGGCTAGCAGAGAGCATCGATAGCATCTGCACCTCCGCTCCAGGTCGCCCAGTGCGAAAGCTGATGATTTGAGCAATTAAGACTTCCAAGTCCATGAGAATCGATTTACAAACCTCTCGCTAGCGTCATAGTCGCGACAACAACCGACGGAATCAAACGCAGTATAAAAACAGTGGTGCGGGGCTGGAGGTGAGAAGCTAACCCACCCCCTCTATACTTAGATTACTTTACCTAGAGCGTTCGATGCTTGCTAAACATAAAAAGTTGCTATTAGAAGAGCTTTCACAGCTCTATCCTGACCCGCGCTCAGAGCTAGACTTCACGAATGAATATCAGCTACTTGTAGCCGTTCTGCTCTCTGCTCAATGCACTGATAAGAAAGTTAATGAAGTCACCCCCATCCTATTTAAACGATATCCCTCGTTCAAAGCGCTGTACAAAGCAAAGCTTGCCGACATTGAAGAGATTATTCGCCCGATCAATTACTTTAAAACTAAGGCTAAAAACCTGCTGGCCACCGCACAGCTTGTAACTGAAGAGCTCTCAGGAAAGCTGCCCCAATCTCATAAAGAGCTAACTGCTCTTCCTGGTGTAGGGAACAAAACTGCAAATGTTGTCCTGGGCGAGCTAGGGCTTGAGTTCTCGCTTCCAGTGGACACCCATGTATTTAGACTCGCCCATCGACTCGGCCTTTCAGTCGGAAAATCACCAAAAGCTGTAGAAGAGGATCTAAAGAAACAGTTTCTGCCTCAAGAGTGGCGCGGCCTGCACCATCGACTGATCTTTCATGGACGCCGAGTTTGCAAGGCACTAACTCCACAATGCGGTAGCTGTACGCTAGTAAAGCTCTGTCCAGCAGGAAGAGCCCGCAAAAATAAATAATACTCCGCTACCTGTTGAAAATCGGAGGCTTTTCCTACCAATGCTGCGCCCTGCTTGAGTAGGCTCCAGTGTATGATATGTATTGGACATGCAACCACAGCAAGAACATCACTGTGTCGTTCAGACCCTTAGGTCAGGAAGGCTAGAGTTTCGTCTATCACGCCAAGCAGGCACGCAGCTAGCCCAGGCGCTTGAATCGCTGCTTAAAAATAGCCCTTGCAACCCAAAAGCTGGTGCAGTGCGTAACCTAATTCAGCGGCTTAAGAGCTTCGAATTACAACCACAAGGCACTGTGCAACTGGCCGCTGGAGATATGGCCGTGATAGCAGGTGTGCGCTCAAGCCTTAGAGATCTTGGAACCGCAGCAACTGCCGCACTAAAAATCGCCGATTCTAGCCTAAAACACACTACTAACGGCGCGTCCGCCGACGTCCGCTTCCGCACCCTCGGCCTAAACAACACAACTGGACCTTCAGCTGTGAACCGCCGCCGCTAAGCAGATACATAGCCACCAAAAACGTAGCCGCCAAAAGTTGAGTAGCGAGAAGCAGCTGGTACACTTAACGGAATGCAAGCAACCCAAGCTCAAGAACCGTGTACAGCAAAAAAAATCAGAGGCGGCCGACTTTCTTTTGAATTCTCAAAAGCTGCCTGCTCTGAGATAGCAGCTGCAATCGAAGCAACTTCCAAAGGAAGCCCCCCTGCCGATTCCTTAAACCTCACAAACCAGCTGCTGCAACGACTGAAAACTCAAGTCGCACTAGACACTCGCTCCATTACACTAACAGAGGGAGATCTCCAGATATTATTTCGGCTTAAAGATGCGCTCACTACTATCGGCTGCAAGGCCAACAGAGCCCTGCAGATCGCCGAACAAGCCTTTCAACAGCAAGCAAATGAGAGGAAGAGTGTCGTAGGAAGGCCAGGCATCGCTTTTAACCCAACCTCTTCACTACCCAGAAGATACGATAACTCCTCGCATTAAGAGAGAGAGAGAGAGAGAGAGTCTGTGTATGTAGATCAACCTAACCCTGAGCTGCCTTCTTAAGCTGCTGCTCAAGCACGCCCAACGCCCACTCTTGAAGGTCATCGAGATCTTCGTCCCACGTAAAAGCAAACTCTTCGCCATCGCTCCACACACCGACTCCCCGATAGCCAGCTGCGGTGCGCTCAACAGAAACGATCCGCGCATCCTCACCGAAACCGAGAGAGCCGAGAAGTATATCTTCAGCTCTTACCCGTGGCGAGAGATCATCGCGGTTGCTTTTCATCCTTTGTATGCACCCAAAATCAACGAGGCGTTTGTGCCACCGAAGCCGAAACTATTCGACATCGCCACGTTAACCGGCTGACGACGCGCAGTATGCGCAACGTAGTCTAGGTCGCACCCCTCGTCAGGGTTATCAAGATTGATCGTCGGAGGCACAACACCGTCACGAATCGAGAGCACGCAGAAAGCAGCCTCAATCGCTCCAGCAGCACCAAGCAGATGGCCGGTCATCGATTTTGTTGAACTAACGAGCAGGCCCTTATGTGCCCACTCTCCAAAGAGGGTCTTAATCGCTGCTGTTTCAGAGGTGTCGTTGGCCGGCGTCGAAGTGCCGTGAGCGTTCAGATAGTTCACATCACTTGGCTTGATGCCAGCCCAATCGATCGCCATCTTCATGCACTGAATGGCCCCCTCACCACCTACACTAGGAGCAGTCATATGATAAGCATCACATGAGAAGCCGTACCCCAACACCTCCGCATAGATCTTTGCGCCACGCGCTTTTGCTGCCTCAAGCGACTCAAGCACAAGCACTGCACACCCCTCGCCCAACACGAAGCCGTCGCGATCTTTATCGAATGGACGAGATGCCTTCTCGGGCGCATCGTTACGAGTTGAAAGCGCTTTGAGTGCGTTAAATCCGCCGATGCCAATCGGTGTAACAGCGCTCTCAGAGCCACCTGTTACAACCACGTCCTGTAACCCATCTGCAATCATTCGATAAGCTTCGCCGATTGCATGCGTGGCAGATGTGCACGCACTGGTAACAGTATAGTTCACTCCCTTCAGGCCGTACTTAATCGCCACGTTACCTGGACCAAGGTTGCTGATCATGCCAGGAATGAGAAAAGGTGAGATCTTGCGCGGGCCACCTTCAAGATATGCCTGGTGGTACTTTTCAAGGGTAGTAAGCCCACCGATGCCTACACCGAGGATGCATCCCATCTTAGACGGATTGTATCCCTTTGTATCACCCAGCAAAGTTGCATCAGATAGCGCTTCATGAGTTGCGGCCACAGCATACTGAGAGAAGAGGTCCTGCTTCTTCTGATCCTTTGGTTCAATAAACGGATCAGCGCTAAATCCCTTCACTTCTGCAGCAAAGTGTGTGGTGAACGCTGCTGCATCGAAGCGGGTAATAGGACCAACTCCTGACTTGCCCTCTTGAGCTGCCGTCCAGGTCGCTTCGCGCGTATTGCCAAGAGGGCTGATAATTCCAATACCGGTTACAACAACTTTGCGTCTTTGCATGGTGTCTATTCCTTAGGCGCTGTGTTTAAAGCCTTTTCATGTGCATTGTCATTCGCCATGTGCATTGCTATGCGCATTTTCCAGTGCATTACCAGGATCATATCCCAGAGTCTTGCGCGGTTATGCATCTCCGTAAGCCAGACTAACTGGATACTTACGGTCGCTACTCTTACCATACGCTGCCCCTTGGGGAAAGCGAGGGCAGTGCCATAAAATAGATTGAAATTATAAAGCGTTACCCATGAAATCAGGGTTCAACGGCTTCTGCAAGGAGCCCAAAAGAGGTGCTTAGAGAAGCCCCCTCCCCTGTAGCCTCTAATCTCTTCATGCAATCAACCAGCGCAGGCACCGTTCGTATCACCCGCCGCAGAATGAAATCCCGCTTTGATTCACTCAGCAGAAGCCCGCGCTGCTTACTAATCACGTCGAGGATCTCATCAAGGGCCTCCTCTTGCGGCTCACCGATTACAAGGTGCATCCCTGCAGCGAGGCGGCTTTGCGCCTGCCTACTGCATGCGACCGCCTCGGGCTTCTTAGAGCCCAGCAGAACAAAGGTGCCTGAAGCCGCAAAAACCCGCTCAGCAAGGTCCACAAAAAGCCCTTCTGTTCGATCTCTCTTGGCGCCTTCAAGATGCAGGTCTGCATCATCCAGAACCACAAGCTCTTGATGCTGAATCGGGTCGCTCGGTAATTCATTTGCAAACCATGATGCTAACTCTGCGCCACAAATCAAGCGTGCCATGTGACCAGCATCACGCACTATCCCAACAAGGTGTACTCCCAGATGGGTCTTGCCCGCCTGCGCGGCTCCCTCAATGTACACCAGCGAAAAATTTCGATTGTGCGACAACGCTACTACCGTCGCGACCAGCGAAGCCACCCCTGAGTGCACTACAAACGATGCCGACGAGTAACGTAACTGATGCTCAAGTTGTAGCGGTAACTGCGCTTTCATGGAGAACTACAAAGGGGAAATTACAAACGTTATCTTAGCAGCCAGCAAAGCTGTAGTCATCTGCATCAACCACCCGCGACCACATGCGCGCGCCGAGAGATGCGAACTTCTTCTCTACGTGCTCATAGCCGCGACGAAGGTGGTGGGGCTCGTGCACTTCGCTCTTACCCTCGGCCGCAAGCGCAGCTATTACCAGCGCAGCTGCTGCTCGAATATCGAGGCCATCGACCGGAGCTCCCGTGAGCCTTTCAACCCCATCGACAGTGACGATTCGTTCCGCAACACGAATCGATGCGCCCATTCGAGCCAGCTCTGAAGCGTGCCCGAAGCGCCCCTCATAGATCCCTTCTTCTATCGTGCTTACCCCATCAGCCACAGTCAGAGCGGCCATAAGCGGGGCTTGCAAGTCAGTAGCAAAACCTGGAAAAGGGGCAGTTTTTATATTAATCGGACGCAATCGCCCGTTAGCCTTTACAGTGACCGATTCAACACCGATCGAAACGGTAAGCCCCATTTCGCGTAAAATATCGAGAAATGAACCGAAAAAGAGTGGCTCGA
>JBIKWG010000142.1:0-7618 GCA_044356425.1 Bdellovibrionota bacterium
GCTCCCTCGGGAATGGAATACTCGTTCGAAGGATCCGTTGAAGATCCTCAAGAGGGTAGTTGAGTGCTCCCGGAATGTGCTCAAGTGAGTAAGCTACCGTTGACCGAGTATCAATAACTAGGGGGGAGGTATCACGCGAGAGCGCTCTCAGTTGACGGACTGTAAGTAGAGGAGCTTCTGCTATCTCCTCCTCAGAGAGGTCGTGCCATAGTCTCTCATTCCCCTCTAATCCAAATATGTCAGGCCGGCGCTCCTTGACGTATGAGATATAGCTTTCCATTCGATCGCAGGCGAAGAGGACAGCGGTGTGTTCGCGCGTTAGTTCGCTATCGATTGTTCCAAGATACTGCATCGCTCCGTATAAATTCGCGCCAGATGAGGGGCCCGCCGGAATTCCGCATCGTCTAATAAGGGTTGTCATCCCATCAATCGCGTCTCGGGAGCTGACAGCGAGAAGTTGATGGTAGGCATCTCGTCTAAAGACACCATTCTCCCAGAGTTCCTCGGCGCTCCGAATGCCCGGAATGAAATCGTGTCGACGAGCTGTAAGTCCTATCAGTTTTAAGTCGGGATTTGAGCGCCTCAGGGTATCCGCCGTACCGCACGAGCTTCCCGCCGTGCCAACGCCAGCGATGAGAAAATCAACCCGAGGCAGATCCGAAAGGATCTCATGGCCTGTGGTCTCAGCATGCGCTCGAGGGTTGTCTTGATTAGTGAACTGAGAGGTAAAAAACACCTGATTGGGAGACTCTGCAGCGCGTCGCTCAAGGGCATACTGCGGGTCATTCGGGTCATTGGGGTCGAAGCAGTCACTCGCATTTGGGACCTCCTCGATAGATGCTCCCATAAGTCGCAAAATATCCTTCTGCTCCTTCACGCGTGTGAGGCCGCTGACGAGCGAAAATGGAATACCTTCGATTGAACAGAGCGCTTGGAGCGCCTTGGCCGTGTTCCCACTAGAATTCTCCATTACTGTAGCGCCTCGCTCGCGTAGACTCCCACGATGGGGCGCGAGCATCGCCTTTGCTATGCGATCCTTAATTGAACCGAAGGGATTAAGGAGTTCGAGTTTGGCGTAGAGGCGAATATTCTTGAGTCCGTGCACCGTGGCGGGTATCTCAAGAAGGGGGGTCTTACCAATAAGCTCTTGGATAGATCCTACGATCATACCTCCTCCTTGAGATGGGGCCGGTATTCCTCATCCAAGGCCCAGAAAGCTTGGCGTTCGTTGAACCAAACCGCTATTTTTCGAGCGACGGGTTGGTGAAGGGTAGGAGACTCAGCGAAATCCATGATGTAAGGGGCTGTGTTGATGAAAGCAATAAGATCCCCTGGTGAAACCTGACGGCCGAATCGAATGAGTCGCGGAGTGAGCAGCTCATTCGCCACGCATAAGTTACCCGTTAAAAAGTATTCCTCTTCACAGGGCACGACCGTTTGATTGCGTGAAAGTAGGATAGGATCGGTAAGAAGGGTGAGTTCAAAGGAGTTCAGGTTAGAGCGATTCATCCGTAAGACGAGAAGGGGGTGTCCCTGCTCTGACTTGCGAACATGGAGCACCTCAGCGACCGTGAGGCCCGCCTGGTCTAACATCGCCCTCCCTGGTTCGATCCACAGCTCTAACACAGACTCGCTCAGCAGTCGTCCGGCTGGAACCGACGAGAATGATGGTAGCTCCTGGCGAAGGAGAGCGCACAACTGATCGGCGGGTGGAAGGGGTTCGGCGTGATCCATAAAGCGAGGCGAGCCCTTAATACGGCCGTTTTCGGTGCTAAAACCAAGGCCCGAGCGGTTCCATGTGCAAGCCTCGCCCTGTCCGGTGATTGATCCCTTGAGCTTTAAGATGAAATTCTCCCAATCAGCAGGGTTCTTCGCGTACCTGATCCGGTATCCTCCTCCGATGTTCACGACTCGGGGGGTGAACCCTTTTTGTTTTGCCGCAAAGAGAATTGAGAGGGTCTGTTCAAGAGCAAGCACTCGATATTCAGTGGAGTCGGTATTGAGGTGGTACGAAAAACCCAGAAGGTCTATCTCTTCACTGTATAATTGAAGCTTCGGCCACAATTCAGCGATAGTTCCCGTTGGAACGCCGAAGGTGCCATCGCTCACAGCGAAGGTGTTGCGGGAGCTCTTGAAACCGGAGAGTCGCACGAGGATCTGAGTTTTGCCGGAGATCCCTAACTGCCTCTTTAACGCGCATATCAGATCGATTTCGGCGAGATCGTCTACGTTAATGACAATTCGTTGGAGGAGCGCGAGAGAGAGGTAAGCTTTGTCTTTAGGGCCAGTTGCTTCAATGCGCGATGGATGAACTCCCGCCGAGAGCGCGGCAGCGAGCGAACCTTCGGAAGAAACGTCGACACCAACCGAGGGGATGCATGCGATCTCTCTGATAATCGAGGCCGATCGGTTTGGTTTGGTTGTGAAGAAGACTCGGCCGTCTATTCCGTAGTGCTCAAAAGTCTCAAGGAACGGTGTCACATTTTCAGTTACGCGTCCCGGGAACAAAACATTCAACGGCGAGCCGAGGGATGAAACAAGCGGCTTGAGAATCTCGCCTTCGAATATGCGTAAAGCCTCTTCTCCGAGCAGCGGGGCGATTCCCGTGGTTGTAGCAACCTGTGACAAAGAAGTCTGTTCTGATTGGACCATGTGACACTGCATATACGGACACCGAGCAGGATTGTATATGCAACTGGGTTGCGAAAGCAAGGGTGATGACTGCCCTCTTTTCCCTGGGATGGGAAATGTCTGTCAGTCATGAATTTCCATCTTTTTGGCTCGCCGCTCTCTGGGAGGCGCCGTCGCTTTTGGCCGTTCTTGCCGGTTGCGCATATTTCTGCACAGATTGAGACAAATGCTTGTCGGTCAAAAAGTCGGGAGGGTCATGACCGACACTGAGAGGTCCATGAATCCGTTTCTAGACATAAATGGCAGAATGGCACGTACTATCCTTGATTTTCAGACCAAGCAGCTTCTTGGACATCCACGTTCTCGCGACGGGTAGGTCTTAGCGACTCGGTTCGGCTCGGCTTTGCGCACTGTGTTCTCAAACCGCGCCTCGCTGCACCGTGAGTGCACCGGAGCAGATGTGCTTGTCGGTGCGGTTCTTATTCCAGGTGGTGCCACGCTGCAGATTATTACCCGCGATACGATCGGCGCTACGGGGCCAAAACGAGTTTTTGTTGATATCCCGTATCGATAAGGGCGGCTGCTCAGAAATGAGCAAACCAACCTCACTTAATGCGCCAGTGTATGAAGTAGACGGGGTAATCCACTACGGCTTATGCAATATGCCAGCGCAAACTCCGCGCACCTCAACCTGTGCGCTGACTGCGGCCAAACTTCCCTAGATCATCACACTGGCAGACTTGGGCGCCGAGCAAGCAGTCGCTCGTTCGAATGAAATGCGCGGCGCCCTGACGTGCCTTGGTGGCACCATAACAAACGGCCAAACAACAGCTGCCGTGGCGGGCCGATAGGCAACCCGTATGCGTTGCGTAATCCTCGCTCGGGCCACAGGGCAATCACAAGCCAAAGAAGCCAGAGCCCCCAGAAAGCGCAAGTCTGCACACTGGCGCCCGCTGCCGCTTGGAGTACGGGGGGCTGTGTAGTCGCTCAAGGCTTCTAGCCGGCGCGTCTACGTTGGCGCGGCTGTTTGATTGAATTTTGTTGGGGTGTCAGAGAGGGTAGATAATTGCCGCATCACTTCCAAATCGAAAGGAAAAGTAAAACTGCATACATGTTGATGTCAGAGTGTAGGATAGCGGAAACAAGCTCTAATGTACGTGAAAACTACAAGACCGGTAAAAAAGGCTTCCCGGATAATGCCAGCCACCATAACAGTATAACCCAGGCGAAGTAGAAGCCGCCAAGGCTATGGATAATCCATTTGCCGCTACTTGTGTTTCGAGCAGTCCATCCCAGCAAAGCAAAAATTTGCAGACCGTGAATACCAACGAAGTGCGCCACACGTAGATCACCATATTCGAGGCTCCAGCCGAGGAAGGGGAGAGCCACACCTCCACTGCCATTTACCGAATGGCCGGTTCCACTAGACATAACAGCCGCCTGCACACAGCCGAGCAGAAATACAGAAAGCCCCCAGAATATTCCTGTGCGTAAGGTGGCCGAGAGCGGCACCGAAGAATTCCAGAGGTAGTAGAAGAGAATTGCGGCAAAGGGAATCTGCGCGAGTGCAAACACTCCCATGATTCCATAGATAATCCCGTCAATAGGTAGTGCGGTGTTAAAGTGAGAACCTACGCCTCTAGCGCTTTGTAGAACAATGCAAAGTAGCTCTATGGCCATCGCCAGAATTGCAAAATTCGTGAGGCGTTTCTTCGCTGAGGAGTGTCCTTCGATCCAGCCAATATAAAAATGCAAAGTACATAAATAGACAGCAACGGACACAAAGAATTTAGCCGGCTTGATCCAAACATTTACGTTTAACCACTCTCGGCTATCGAATTGCCAGAGAATGACCGACGCCAAAAAGCCCAGCAGACTAGGTAGCGATGCTGCTACCAGAGGGGATTTACTTAGACGGTCCATAACGTTTTCGCTTTCTGCAAAATAAGAAAAAGTAGAAATCCGATCGGCCCTAGCAGAAAAGTCAGTACTAGTATCGGGAGTAAAATGAAGTGAGAAATGTTTCTCTCTTTTCCTTTACGGACAATCCAGGCACCAACCCAAAGGTCAAACGCTAGATAGTGTACCCATCCTGCAAGAAGTACCGCCGGATTCTGGAATAATTCGAGTACACCAGCCAGGGAGGAGAATTTTTCTAAGTCGGCTAACCTGAAGTGTTCAACGATTAGCGCAAAGTAGAGCGCCGAAAGCACCCCAGAGATGAGACCGCTATGCACTAAGGCTTTTGTGAGGCGAGAGTGGGGCAGAGCTAGCAGGAGAATCCACCCTAGTAATACGGCGTTGTTGGCGACTTGGAAGAGAAGTTCATTTGGTGTCATGTAACCAATGGTCACATGTGATGTTGCCGTTGTCAACATAGAGGGATGTGGTATTCTGCGTCTATGAAAAAGAAGGCCGCTAAAGCCTATCACCATGGCGATCTCAAGCAGGCTCTAGTGAAGGCTTGCCTAGCATGGGTAGAAAAGAAGGGCACCGAGAGTTTAAGTTTGCGCGCGCTGGCCCAGCAGATCGGTGTGAGCCACGCGGCTACCTACCGCCACTTTCAAGATAAGAATGATGTACTGCAAGCCCTGGCCGAAGAGGGATTTCGAATATTTCATGAATATCTGGAGAAGGCTCTACAGATCAAAAACAAAACTGCAGAGCAGAGATTTATCGAGCAGGGGTTGCAATATATTCGCTTTGCCAAGGCCCACCGGGAGCATTTTCAACTCATGTGGAGTGCCGACATTCAAAGAAATAAGTCAGAGGGAGTAAAGAGGGAGGCCGAACGAAGCTTTCAAGCGTTGCTTACAGCCACCGAAGAATGGAAGGCAGAACAAGCTGTGCGCTGCGACTCCATGGAGATCGCCTTGCAAGCGTGGATCCAAGTGCATGGGACGGCTACGCTTATTTTATCGAATCAATTTCAAGACGATCCTTTGGATGATCAATTTGTCCGCAGAAATATAGAGAGGATGCTGTCCTCGTTTGCCAAAGGAAAGAGCCCTGCTCGCCGCTGCTCCTTATGAAAAGCCTAACAGAAGTTGCAGACAGTGCTCTGATAGTATACAGACCCGTCTACGACCGTCGGCCGTAAACAAGCTGGTGTGTAGAAGGCTGAGAAGGTCTCCCACAGCCCATCTTTACATCCTCGAAAGCGTCCAACTCTTTCCACGTAAAAGCATTCTGCTGAGTTACGTACATTCCGCTGTAGCAGTCGGTAGCGTCTGCTACATCCTGAAAGCGCCGGATAAAGAAGAAGGGGCGAGGTAATCCGAATTCGGAAAGCTTGTAGTGCTGGTCTGTTTCAACCATATCATAAGTAGGTTTCGTGTAGCCGCCACAAACGTATTCAATTAGTTTATTTCGCAGAGTTGCAGCTTCTTTTTTGATATGGTCTGAAAAGACCATTCTTCGATTTAACTCTTCGACTTCTATCTGCCCGTAAAGTCGGTCACATCTGTCGAACAAGGCTTTGGTTTCCGGCGGGTAGATTGCAGCTATTGAAAAATCAATCCCGTTAGTTCTGAGCTCCTTGAGCAGCTCCTGCTCAACGTCTCTTGAAAACGCGAAGTCTCTTGAAAACGCGAAGTGCACAAAATTTGGGTCATGCTCCCGCACCTTCAGGGCGGCTCTCTCTGTCTCGGAGAGGCCGGGTCCCGGAAGTTCCGCAGGCCATTCACCTGGATTTAACAAAACCTCTACTGAGTTGCCAGGATACTCTGGAAAACGTGGTATTGAGAACGCACCATCTACTTCGTTCATATAAAGGCGGCCAAGCAGAGATAGTACCGCATCATTGCGGAGTTCGGCCAATTGGCCCGAGAGCAACTTTGCCCGCCACTCCTTGAATAGAGGTGCTAGGGGTGAATTCAATCGCTCGCTCCTGGGCACTGGTGCCCTGTACCTTATTAGGGTGAGCTGATCGGGCGGAAATATCTTGGAAGGGTTTTGAACAATCGGTAATTGAACCCGAAGAAAGGTACAGGGTACCAGCGTAGCGGGGATGGTAAAGACGGTGTGGTGGTGGGGGATATCTTCGATGATCTCGCTGCGAATATGCTCCCGACTTCGGCAAGGCTACGTCGGACAAGCGGCGAATTTCACCGCTCTCTTTGCTCCGCAAGAGGGGCATACTCCACGCCGTTTGCAGGAGAAGGCGATAGGAAGCGAGTGCTTGCAACGATCTCAGTATACGGTTGCGGGTCCGTGAGCTAGGATGCCGCAGTTCAGGTACTCGTCGTAGGTCTTCAACACCTCATCCCGCAAGCATCCACACTGGACTTGAAACCGTGCCTACCTTGTTATCACGGTCTGCTCCAGCGCAGCAGGGGAGACATGCCCGGTGTATTAGTGATAGACTTCAGCAGGAGCTGGAATGGATCGGAAAGAATGTTTTTTGATCGCGTAGCTGTGAAGAGGGAGGCGGCTATCTCAACTGCGAAACAAGACAGCTCCTCCCGCCAGCCTCTTTACTTCTCACACAAGATGGCTGAAGCATGATCAGGGCGATCATTTCCGTTTGGCGCTGTTCGCACCTGGTAGCAAAGGATAGGACGATCGATCACTTTTTTGTAAGTAGCTGAACAGTAGTAGTGTGCCGATACTTGTTCCGCCGCGATGGATCAATCGAGGATAGAAATGAGTGGACTGCATCTCCATGTGTGGTTTTCACGGTCCAAGGGGAGCTCTAGAGGGGGTGCTAAGTAGCGAAAAATAGCATTTCACATACACGCCTGCCTTTCCGTCACATGTGAAGCGGAGCTTAGCAGTCATCAGGCGACGGCTCAAAGGAGTCGTAGGAGGGGAGTTCATCGAGAGCGAGCGCAGTATCGATGAACTTAGGAATAGGAGGAGGAGCCTGGAAGTCTGGAATTCCTTGAGACTTCATGATGTCTTTGATTGAGTGCTCGTCTTGGATGAAGGAGATGATGCGCATCTGTGCTTTGCACTTGGGGCACTCTAGGGGATCTATCTCGTAGAT
>JBIKWG010000144.1:0-7585 GCA_044356425.1 Bdellovibrionota bacterium
AATTCAGCAACTCTTTGGCTCCATCAGCACTCGTGCCATCCGAACTGCTATCACCAGAGTTCTCTGCAGAATCACGAGAGCTACACAGGGATTGATCAACAAGCGCCCGATATGGACCTGCTCCCAACAGCGAGTCGTCGTTGTATTTCGTCTGATCGAGCATACACAAGATCGAGTTAACAGAATCAAGCGCCTTACCAGATCGCTCACTTACAAACGTGCGCGTTACATCTTTCTTGTAATCGGAGGTCGCCGGCACATTCTGAGCAGAAACATCTGGCGCTATCCACCCGCAGAGGGCGGCTGAGAGAATCAGTGAACGGGTTACAAGGTTACATTTCATCGGTCGCTCCTTGATAAAATTCGGGGATACATCGGCTGACATCGGCGCTGCTGCGCAGAGATGGACTGCGCATGTTACTTAGCATCCACCACGCTAAGCTGGCTTCCTATTGAAAGCGCCTTGGTAGTGCGCGCGGTAGCAAACTTGACGGTTACAGTCTTATCTTCAGTAATCTTCTTTATGCTGACTGCGTAAGACTGACCCTTCTTGCGCGGAAGGTTCGTCTTCGGCGCGCCATTCACCGTCAATGATTCAATTAGATAGCTGCTCTTTGGCTTAACAGTGAAAGAAACGCTTCCACCCGATCGCACACTAACCACAGAGGAAGGCGATATCGTGCCGTTACGTGCGCCTGAGACTTTAGCCGTTACTCGGTAGCTTTTTACAGCGGCCGCCTGCACTCGCTCCACCGCGGCAGAACGCTCGAGCTCGTAGAACGAAAGCCCCATAGCTGCCACGACACCGCACACTACATAGAGGATGTATCTCTTCATATCCCTAGCTCCTTGAGTGGAGTTTCACCGAACTAAAACAGCTCTATAGCTTCTGCCGATACCACTACAGCGGCACCATGCATTCGCATAATTGCACGCACCCACCCTGCAAGTGTGTGGAGAAACAACAGGTCCACTTTGGCCGTACCAACACATACACAAGATGCACATTGAGCGGCTGCTTCCCAGACGATACCAGGCTCCACCTGTTTTCTGTGCTAATCGTCGCTCCGGGCGGACTCTAGTGTCAATATTTTTTATATCCGCACATCGCGTAGCTGCCAAATATCTATCTTGCTCAAGCGCTTACCATACGTACCGCCAGGATTGAAAAAAGGTACTAACGCTACCAACGAGCGCGCATAGTTCGCGCGACCTAGCGCGCAAACATAGGAAGCTATCGAGCGAATAAAAGGCTGCGAATGCGCGGATTTCTAGCTTGCTATCAGGTGCCAGAGGACACAGGTAATGTGCGCAAAAAAACGTCACTACCTGTAAAACAGCTTCTCTTATTACGCGATTCCCTCACCGCAGCACAAGTAGCAGATGCCCTGCACGAAACCTTAAACTGGCAGAGCATCCGCAGCAGGAGAGAAAAGCAGAACAATTGGGCAGATAGATTCGACCCCCGAAAAAAGAAGCTTTAAAAAACACACCGTTCATCATCGCTGAATCCGACAGTGCCTTCTCAATGTCAGCCACCCCACGTTCCAGAGACGGCTAGCGTCTAGCCTTACCCTGTGGCGTCGGCGATTATTCCTCTCAAAAGTATTCTGCCCTGCGACCTACTTAGGGCTAACCTTCGATGTGTGCTCTACGACCACCGTACGGCTACCATCGTCATCCACTGAAAAAATCAGCATCAGCGAGAGATCGCTACTCACCTCAGGAGAGCGCTCGGGCCATTCGACTAAACGAATAGTGTTTGCTTCAGGAAGCTCAAGCAGTTCAAGGGGGGTTTCTTGGAGCCTATAGAGATCCCAGTGCTCAACCAAACCACGGTCTGGCAAACGATACTCGTTTTGCAGGCTGTATGATGGTGACGAGACGTGCCCGGGATCCCCGCCAGCCGCCTCAACAAAATAACGAACAAATGTAGTCTTACCTGCACCCAGCCCACCGCGCAGCCCAACTGAGTCACCGCGACGAACCAACCGCACCATCTGCGCGGCAAATGCCGCCGTATCGCTCTCACTAAAAAGTCGCAACGTTGTCATTTGCAAACTGCTACCCGTCGTCATTATACAAAAAGAGAAAGAACCGAGCCTGCAAACCGCACACATCCAGCATCATTAGCGGCGTTATTCATTCTCTACAGCGCTCCAACTACCCCTGCCACCGCTGAGGCCACCTCGGAGGCAGTGATAACACCACCACTTTTACGGCTCGCCTCTTCACCCGCCGCCGCATGAACGTATGCACCAACAACAGCAGCATCAAAAAGCGAGCTTGTGCGCCGAACGCAGCTAGCAATTACCCCCGCCAGAACATCCCCGCTTCCAGGAGTGGCTAGAAAAGGAGTTCCTCTGGCAACAACCACGCCGCTCCTGCCACCATGAATAACGGTTCCAGCCCCCTTGAGCAGCGCTACCACTCCGTAACGAGTTGCTAGTTCACGGGCACTGGCAAATCTGTCCCGCTGAATTTCTGACGCTGACACACCAAGTAGCCGCCCTGCCTCACCTGGGTGCGGAGTAATTATAGCTCTTATATCGCCGAGTGAGAGACGATCTTCGGCGATGATGGTAAGCGCATCTGCATCAACTACCACAGAGACCGAAGTTTTCAGAGTAGCAGAGTGCCGAAGAAGCTCAAAAAGACCAGCCAAAAACGCTTTTGCTTGTGCGGTGGTTCCAATACCTGGTCCGACTACAACAACATCATTCTTTGCGAGCAGTGGCGCAAGAAGCTCTAGATCAACGGGCCCAAGCGTGTCCTCATCTCCGCGCAATACCAAATGAACAACCTCTAGAATAGAGGATTCGGCACCCCACCCCTGGCGCACCACCCGTGTTACTAAACCTGCCCCCGCATGCAACGCTCCACGGCATGCAAGAGCAGCGGCGCCCGGCATCGATCTCGAACCAGCAACCACTAACACGCGCGACAGGTCTCCCTTATGAATGTCGCTCGCACGTGGCTGCATATGGGGCAACCGACTTCCCTCAGCACAAAAAAATTCAACAGCAACTTTGGGGGCAATACCAACAGAATGCACGACAAGCTCACCACAAGCAGCGCGCCCCGGAAACTGCAAACAGCCTCGCTTGATCCATTCAAAGGCAACCGTCTTGTCTGCAACAATGTGAGGCACAAAGGTCTTCCCAGTGTCAGAACAGACGCCTGTCGGGACATCTACCGCAAATACCTGAAGCAAGGGGCGCTGCTGCTTCTCTCTCTGTAGACGACCTACTAGATCGCTGATTGCTTCCCGCAGCTCACCCTGTTGCCCCGTTCCGAGCAGCGCGTCCACCACTACAACCGCTCGTGAAAAAACAGCAGGCAGGTCGCTTTTTGCTATCTCAAGCGGCTGCTCCTTGCGATCTCTCAACGCAGCCGGGAAAGGTCCAACCACTCGCGCCTGCGGAAAACGTCCTAGTTGAAAGAGGAAATCATCACTGTAACGCTCAGCCCAGGCCACAACCGCTACGACTTCATGCCCGGCTTGATGAAGAAGGCGCGCAACAACTAATCCATCGCCGCCATTATTGCCTGGTCCGCAGAGCACCAACACCGGCCCCGGCCGCTGGCAGAGAGTCCGAACGAGCTCCTCAACAACCGCCGCACCCGCACGCTCCATTAATTCTACGCTTGAAGAGCCTGACTCTATGGTCATGCGATCGAGCTGCTGCATCTCACCTGCAGACGGAATAGCCCACCTCTGGGGCTCATCACTGTCAAGCCGCAGCTTCCCAAAGCTTCCAAGGTAAAACTCGTTCACCCAACACCGATCTCTCGTTCTAACACCTCTGCAAGCTCTGCCGCATGTCGCTTGCAGTCATCCTCACTTTCACATTCAACCATGACGCGGGCCTTATTCTCTGTGCCCGAATAACGCACCAAGATGCGCCCTCTTCCTGCTAACTCTAGCTCTTTCTGCGCCAGAACTTTAGCAAACGGAGCAATCGTCTCGAGTGGTGGTTTCTGGGATACAGCAAGATTAATCAGCTTCTGCGGAAAGGTAACGAAGCTCGAAGCAAGCTCTGAGAGCGGCTTACCCTTTCTGCACATGATGCCGAGCACCATAAGCGCTGTGAGCAAGCCATCACCGGTAGTTGCATAGTCAGAAAAGATAGTATGCCCTGACTGCTCACCACCTAGCTGGCATCCCGAACGCAGCATCTCCTCAAGCACAGCGCGATCACCGACCCCCGTACGGACTACCCCTATGCCGTGGCTCTCAAGGAGTCTATCCAGACCGAGGTTAGACATTACAGTGGCGACCACTCTGTTTGACCGCAGCGCGCCACGCTCTTTGAGATCAATCGCACACAGCGCCAGCGCCACATCGCCGTCTAACGCCTTGCCCTTCTCATCGATCAGGATACATCGATCGGCATCACCATCCAGAGCGATGCCCATATGAAGGCTCTGTTCACTTACCAACTTGCCAACAACCTCTGGATAGAGGCTTCCGAAACCGGCATTGATGTTTTTGCCGCTTGGACTAACGCCTCGAGAGACAACATCCGCTCCAAGCTCAGAGAGGGTCTGAGGTGCCACTACGTAGGCTGCCCCATTGGCGCAATCAAGCCCGATCTTGAGTCCATCCAGGGAATACTCTCGCGGAAAGCAGCCCTTGAGAAACACCGTATAGCGTCCTGTTGCGTCGCTTATGCGGGTAGCCTTGCCTATCTGCGCCGACTCAGCAGTCTTGCCATCGAGCACGCCTGGCTGCATCAACTGCTCAACCTCAAGCTCAAGTTCATCAGGCAGCTTGTACCCATCAGCACCGAATATCTTAATACCATTATCGTCAAAAGGATTGTGCGATGCAGAGATGACGATTCCGGCGTCAGCCCGCATGCTACGAGTGAGGTAGGCTACGCCTGGCGTGGGCACCGGACCACACAGCATAAGATCTGCACCCATAGCAGTAATGCCAGCAGCAAGAGAGCTTTCAATCATGTAGCCTGATAGGCGCGTATCTTTCCCAACGAGGATGCGGTGCTTCTTCTGATCCTTCATGAAGACCTTCGCAACTGCTTTTCCAAGACGTACGAGGCTCTCGGGATCGAGCGGATGAGTGCCGGCTACACCACGAATTCCATCTGTTCCAAAATACGTTCTCTCACCACCCATAGACCTCTTTGCCCTCTACAACGTAACGCAAAACACCCCTACCTTTCCGGCTCTACAGCCCTACCTGACTTACCCAACGCTGCGCTGGGTGCCTTACCGGCAATGCGAGAGACCCTGACCGTTGGCGGCTCAATGCGCAGCACTGCCACCTTTGCAGGCGGGTCCATCCTTACAGGAAGTTCAGTGCCAACGACATCCGTGGCGCCCTGCAGACGCACATAGGGAAGAAGATCTGCTGGCTGTATCCCACTTACAACATTTCCTGGCCCGGACACTATGACCCTGACAACCTTCGGCTCAATTGATACGGCACCGCGACCTGGCACACTGCGAAGCTCAACTGGGCGGCTAGCGAATTCTCTTTGCACAGCCACTTCTGCTATCTGGACTGACACTGACACACGCCGCTCTGAGAGCGTGCTGCGCCCAGCTGGTGGCCGAATATCCATTTCAACCTGCCGGGCCTCGGGCCCGTCTATCTCACTGAGGTTCAACGGCTGTGTCTCTACGGTTCTCAACGTGCGCAGCTCACTGACAGGTCCACGCACAGCCACCGAAGCAGGAGTAACGACTACACCCTCAAGCGACAATGTCCGGGGTAACTGTCCAATGCGGGGCACCTCAACTCGCAGCTCCTTCGTCTCTAGGGCTTCCAGCTCTAACTGCATCTCGGCTGGCTCTACCCCCACAAGCTCAACCGATGGAGGCAGCGCAATCTCATCACGGGTAAATCGTACGACCACTGAGCTGCCCGCCGAGGCTGGAACCCTAACTTTGAAGGGCGGCGGTTCAGCGGCTAGTGGACCTACAAGAAACGAGGGTCCCCTTACAGTAATTTTGACCTCAGGCCGACGGGGTTTCATCAGCACTTTATCATCAGGCAGATTCTTTAGCTCAATCTGGCTTGCGATCGTCATGACGCTCGAATTACCCGCTGAATTAACAGCCTGAGAGAGCAAAATAGCCGCCAAAAGAGATATAGCTTTAAAGAGCAGGTCCCTCTTCATGCGCCCTCCCCACCGCGCGCTGGAGTGCGCGAAAGCGAATTCATGTGCCGTTCCAACAGCTCACGCAACCCTGTTGGATCGATATTACGGTGCAAAACGCTGTCCACAGCAACGGTAATCGAGCCACTCTCTTCAGAGACAACAATAACCACGGCATCGGTGCGCTCTGTCAAGCCTAGTGCAGCCCTATGACGAGTACCCAGGTTCGGATCGATATCTGGCTTGAAGCTTAATGGGAGCACACACCCCGCTGCCATGATTCGACCGCCCGAGATAACCACGGCTCCGTCATGCAGCGGTGACTCTTTAGCAAAGATGCTCAGCAGCAACTTGCGGCTGAAGCGCGCCTCTAGCTGAACACCCTCACCCATGAATTCATCAAGACCAACTTCGCGTTGCAGCACCACAATCGATCCGAGCTGATTTTTTGCTAAGCGTGCGACCGCAAGGGCGAGCTCCTCATACACAACCGATGGCGCAGCCTTTGCGTGCTTCAAAAGAAACGGCTGTACGCCAACCTTGGTCAACCCGCGTCGAATCTCATCTTGAAAGATTACCACGACGACTAAGATTATCGAGCTCAGAAAGCTATCAATCAACCAGGCCAGCGTTACCAGCCCGACCTGCTTCGCTATCAGGTACACCGCTCCTATGAGCGTTAGCCCAAGCAGCATCGGAAAGGCCCGGGTCCCGTGAATCAGAAGCAGCGCCCGATAAATAAGATAGGCAATCACCAGGACATCAAGCGCCCTAATCAGCATACTTGCCGAAACAAGGTCAGCTATACCGTCCATTAACCTCCCTCCCCAAGAAGTGGGTTGCGCGCCTGCCCTAGGCAGCTACTGAAACACTCCCGCCTTCACCAGGGGCAGGAGAGCCACCTTGCGGACCCGGCGAAAGGGTCTCACCGCGGACGATTCGCTCGATATCATCAGCATCAAGGGTCTCTTTTTCCATGACTGCCTTCGAGAGGTTGTGCAGCACCTCGATGTTTTCTGCAACGATCTGCTTGGCCACATGGTACTGCCCATCAAGAATGCGCTTTACCTCACGGTCGATCTCTAGCTGGATAGCTTCAGAGTGCTCGCGTGCCTTACCAAGCTCCCGACCAAGAAATACATGCTCCTCTTTTGTGTTGTAATGAATCGGGCCGAGCGTCTCACTCATACCCCACTCACACACCATGCGCCGAGCGATCTCGGTAGCACGCTGAATGTCAGAGCTGGCGCCGGTGTTCATCTCATTAAACACTAGCTCTTCAGCTACACGGCCTCCGAAGAACACAGCCAGCTGATCCATCCAGTAAGACCGAGAATAGGTATGCTTATCAGCCTCAGGAAGCTGCTGCATAACACCCAGAGCCATACCACGCGGCACAATCGTAAGCTTATGTACGGGATCAGCGTTCGTTAACTTCTTGGCAACCAACGCATGGCCTG
>JBIKWG010000146.1:0-7536 GCA_044356425.1 Bdellovibrionota bacterium
GCTAGACTCGCCGAGCTGCTCAGCAACTCGATGGCTATTGAAGCAACGATTGTTCTGCCGTATCTAGCAGACCCTGAGAGCTGCAGACTTCTGCTATCGCTGTTTCAGAGTGGCATGCTCGCGATCGACCCCGTGGAATAGTGCGCTGATGACGGCTCATTTCTCACGACGAACGCTTCTTTCTTCGCTGCTTGCTGGAGCCGCGGGAGTGCTGGGCTCTGCGCTTCTGCCATGTAAATCTAGCTGGGCTACCTCAAAAATTAGCGCAGCTGATTGGATTGCCGATGCCAGCCGCATCCTGCGCTCAATCCGACAGCCCACGATCCCTGACCGCTCTGTGCGCGTTGCTCTCTCAAGCGAGCTCTCTGGTATTCAAGTTAAAGAGCTCATTCAGCAGGCAATCCTTTCGCTCGCTGCATCAGGCGGTGGCCAAGTGGTAATTCCTGCTGGCTCATGGAAAGTGAGCGGAACAATTAACCTGGTTTCAAATATTGAGCTTCACGTCCCAGAGGACGCAACTCTCACCTTCTCTAACAGTTTGGATGACTACCTGCCGCCGGTTTTAGGCAGATGGGAAGGCACTGAGGTGTACAGCTTTTCACCATGCATACGGGCATATCTTGCGTCCAATGTCGCTCTCACCGGAAAAGGGACGCTTACTGGCGAAGGCCGCGCTCTTATTCCAAGTCTTAGTCGCCAGGAGGATGCTGACCAAACAGAACTACGAGAGATGGGACGCAAGCTTACAGCAGTGCACGAACGGGTGTTCGGACAGGGGCATGCACTGAGGCCGTCTTTTGTGCAATTTTTTGGATGCTCTGCTGTATGCGTTGATGGGTTGCGCCTCAGAAACATGCCGTTTTGGGGGGTGCACCTGCTCTATTCGCAAGACGTTACGGTTAGAAATATCCACGTGAAAAGCTACAACTCAAACAATGACGGCATCGATGTTGATTCCGCTCAGAATGTGCGTATTGAACACTGCACCTTTCGCACCAAAGATGACTGTATCGCTATAAAGTCTGGCCGAGATGCAGATGGTAGACACATTGCTCGGCCGAGCGAGAACATCGTAATTCGCGAATGCGAAATGATTGATGGCGGTAGCTCTGGAATCGCTGTCGGCAGTGAGATGTCGGGCGGCGTTCGAAATCTTTATATTTTTCGCTGTGCCATGCAGCGCATCGATTCAGCACTGAATATAAAGTCAAATCTCGATAGAGGCGGCATAGTTGAAAATGTTCGCATGTGGAACGTCGCTGTCGGAAAGTGTTCGCGCCTTCTGCGCATAACAACCAACTACCATAGCTATGCAGGTGGCAACTTCGTTCCAACGCTGCGCGATATCGCAATAGACGACATACAGTGCCAGCGCGCGCAGCTTGCATTTGATCTTATCGGCGTACCAGCAACCCCAATCCGAGAGATCCTAGTTCGTGATGTGCGAGTAGATTACGCCGACCGCGCCCTTAAGCTCGAACATGTAGAAGCGGTAGCTTTCGAACGGGTAGTGGTGAACAGCAAGTATGTTTCACTCACCTAACTGGGAGTCACCACAGAGCTAGCGATTACTACCATACGCGAAACCGCAGACGCTTGGTTTGCGTGCGTAGATATCTTTCACAGCTCCCCCTAAAAAAAGCTATGCCATCAATGCTCGAAGCTGTGAAACTATCAGGGGAACCCCCTCTGTTGCCTCTGCCGTGATCACGTGAAAGCTCTCATCAGCCAAGCCTGATGGGTCAGGGTCAACACAGAATCGGGGAGAATCAAGGGGTACATCATCGATTAGACCCGCGGCCGGATAGACTTCAAGTGAGGTTCCGATGACGATAAAGAAGTCTGCGCTACGGGCAGCCTTACGCGCTTCCTCCATCAGCGGCACAGGCTCACCAAACCAAACTACATGCGGCCTAAGCTGCGATCCTAGCTCACAGGTTTGACCGAGGGCGATATCAGTCGTGCAACGATAGAGCTTACGCTCATTCTTGGTGCTGCGCGCCTTTAAGATCTCTCCATGAAGATGAATAATACGAGAGCTGCCGGCTCTTTCGTGGAGGTCATCGATATTCTGAGTAATAATTGTTACCCGAAACATCTCTTCAAGCTCACAAAGAGCGAAGTGTGCTCGATTAGGCTCTGCTTTAAGAACCTCACGACGCCGTTCATTGTAGAACCGCAAAACTTTCTGAGGATCTTTACGCCAACCCTCTGGTGTTGCGACCTCAGCTACGCGAACGCCTTCCCAGAGCCCACCAGCTCCACGAAAAGTCCCCAAGCCACTCTCAACACTTATCCCAGCACCAGTAAGTACAACTACGTGTCTATCCTGCATGCCAAAGTATCGTGCTTATCGCAACGAACGCGCAAGAGCACTTACGCCAGCGTTACATCCTTACAGAGGTAAACGTCCTGAATAGTGTTAAGGATCTGAACACCATCCTTCATTGGCTTCTGAAACGCCTTTCGTCCAGAGATAAGCCCCATGCCGCCAGCGCGCTTATTGATTACTGCGGTCTTAACAGCCTCAGCGATGTCATTATCGCCTGATCCCCCGCCGGAACTAATCAGGCCGATGCGTCCCATATAGCAGTTCGCTATCTGATAGCGGGCCAGGTCAATAAGATGATCAGAGCTGAGCTGTGTGTACATTCGCTCATCAAGCTTACCGTATGAAGACGAGCCAGAATTAAGCGCCTTGAAGCCGCCATTATTCTCTGGAAGCTTCTGCTTAATGATATCAGCCTCAATCGTTACGCCGAGATGGTTAGCCTGACCAGTGAGGTCTGCAGAGACCTCATGATTTACCCCGTTAACTTTGAACGCATTGTTGCGAGTGTAGCACCAGAGGATTGTTGCCATACCAAGCGCATGTGCTTCTGCGAACACCCTCGAAACTTCCACGATCTGGCGGCTCGACTCAGCAGAGCCAAAATAAATTGTTGCTCCGATTGCCACGCAGCCCTGATTCCAAGCGTCGCGAACCTGCGCAAAAAGCACCTGGTCAGCCTTGTTTGGATAGGTCAGAAGCTCGTTATGGTTGATCTTTAGCACAAATGGAATCTTATGTGCGTACTTGCGAGCAACCAACCCCAAAGCACCAAAGGTTGTAGCTACTGCGTTGCAGCCACCCTCAATTGCCAAACGGACAATATTTTCAGGGTTGAAATACTCTGGGTTCTTCGCAAATGAAGCGCCAGCTGAGTGCTCAATACCCTGGTCAACCGGCAAGATTGAGAGGTAACCAGTGCCCTTAAGGCGCCCTGTATTGTACATCGCCTGAAGAGAGCGCAGAACCTGAATATTTCTGTCAGTGTGAGCAAAAACGTTATCAATGTAATCAGGGCTTGGTGCAACCAGCGCTGAGGCTGGAATAGTCTTACATGTATGCTCAAGCAAGCCCTTGGCTTCTGCCCCTAAAAGCTCTGCGATGTGACTAATATTCATAGATCTCTCCTATAACGGCCTAGACTATAGGAGGGCATGGGGCAAAGGATCAAGATCACGGCGGGTAAAAATGCGCCCCACTGTGCGTTAATTCAGGCCCGGGGTATTTTCAGGCACTAACCACGTAACAATAAGCGCCAAAATGCCCACAAAAAAGGCCCTCGGTTTCCCGAAAGCCTTCTCTGTTTTTGGAGATTAGGACGAGCTTTTATTAACCACCTTGCAGCAGCTGGAGGGCAAGTCTTGGCTGCTGATTTGCCTGGGCCAAGATAGCTGTACCAGCCTGTTGCAGGATCGTCAGTCGAGTAAGCTCGGCTGACTCGGATGCCACATCGACGTCTCGAATCACGCTCTCGGCTGCCTGGAAGTTCTCTCGGGCTACCGTGAGGTTGTTAATCGTAGTCTCTAGTCGGCTCTCAACTGCTCCGAGGGTACCACGATTTCTCGTAATCGAGGTGATCGCGGTCCTGATTGCGTCAAGCGCTAGCCGAGATGCAGACTGAGACTCACCCTCAGTGATGCCTGTAATCGAGAACATCGCTGCAGACGAACCGTTCTCTGCAAGTCCAAGAGCTGCAAGAGTCGCTTGAATACCAGAGTATGATATCTGCGACAGCGAGGAGCCATCAAAACCCACCTGAAAGGTAACGTTATTGCCGCCACTGAGCAGCTTCACGCCGTTAAACTCGGTTGTGATAGCGATTCGCTCTACTTCGCTCATCAGTGCTGTGAACTCCAGCTGCAGCGCCGACCGTTGTCCATTGCTATACACGCCGTTTGCAGACTCTTCAGCTAGCTCACCAAGTCGGCTAAGAATGTTAGTTATCTGCCCTACTGCACCGTCAGTAATTGCAACAATCGAGATACCATCGTTCGCATTTCGAATACCAACCGAGGCAACACGGGCGTCAACTTTAAGGCTTTCAGCGATTGCCAACCCTGCCGCGTCATCCTTGGCCCGGTTGATTCTCATTCCGCTAGAGAGTCTTTCGTATGCTGTTCGTAACCGTCCCGAGGACTCGCCGAGGTTCCTCTGCGCCGCCATCGAGGAAAGGTTACTTCTAATACCTAAAGTCATAACTTAATCCTCCTCGATTACCGACCGAGTAACTGCAGAGCCAACTGAGGCTGCTGATTTGCTTGCGCAAGAATCGAAGCACCAGCTTGCTGAAGAATGTTGAGTCGAGTGAGTTCTGCCGACTCGGATGCAACATCAACGTCACGGATTCGGCTTTCCGCAGCTTTGAAGTTCTCACGGGCCACTTGCAAGTTGCCGATAGTCACTTCAAGCCGACTTTCCGCAGCTCCAAGATTTCCTCGATTTCTATTCACCGACTGGATAGCTGCGTTAATCGCATTTAGCGCCATTCGCGCGGCCGATTGCGACTCTAGGTTTGTATTAGCAATAATCGAAACAGAGGGGTTCGATGATCCTGTCGCAGCGAGGCCAAGCGCGGCAAGAGTTGCCTCTACACTTCCGTAACTTACTTGGGAAAGCGACGTCCCATCAAAACCGACCTGGAACACTACTGACTGTCCACCGCTCAAGAGCGCAAGTCCGTTGAACTTGGTAGTAACGGCAATACGCTCAATTTCAGAGGTAAGCGCCGTGAATTCATTCTGCAGCGCTGAACGTTGAGTATTATCAAAAACTCCGTTCGCGCTCTGCTCAGCTAACTCACCAAGACGAGATAATGTGTTTGCAATCTGGCCAATTGCTTGGTCTGCGATATTAACGACCGAGATACCGTCGTTCGCATTTCGGATAGCAACAGTTGCCACCGAGGAGTCTGCTTTTAAGTTCTCGGCAATCGCCAAGCCCGCAGCATCATCTCGTGCTCGATTGATGCGGAGACCACTCGATAGTCTCTCATATGAAGTGTTAAGTCGCCCGCTCGACTGGTCGAGATTCCTCTGTGCAAGCAACGATGGGATGTTTGTCCTGATATTAATTGCCATTGTCCTTATCTCCGTGGCTTGATCGCTTCCAAACAGACTCGATCAAAAAATAAATCTCTCCAAAAAGCCAAATTCCTTTCGGCTTGATTCGGCAAACTTTGCCGTTTAACTGTCTTACTCACTACTGAAGCAAAGACCTTGCCAACTGAACCGATCATGACCTCGTGAAACATTCCGGAGGGTAATCGCCCCGTTATGCAGGATTGGCTCAGATGTCAGTGTCTCTTGCTTAAAACAACTTCTTCCCTGATACGACTCGACTGACATACGTGCGCGTTGAGTCAGGCAGGAATGGAGCCACATCGTCATAGTGCGATGGATTCTTTCCTGCCCGTTCGGCGCGATGTTGTGCAGAAGCTACCCGCCCCTCGCCGGCATTGAATGCAGCGACGGCAAGTTTTTCCAACGAGTCTTTGTCTGCTGCCGCTCGAGTGCGGTGGTCATTAGGAAGATCAGTAGGTGTCTGGAAGATGTCTTGCAGATACCGAAGATACGAGGTGCCCAGCTCTATATTAAGGTCCGGGTCAAATGGGTCGTATTGCCGCTCGGCATTCTCTGCCCGAGAGAGCAAATGACGACCAGTGCTATCTAGAAGCTGAAAGAGCCCCTTGGACGCATGCCCGTCCGAGCTCACGGCCTTTGGATTAAAGGCAGACTCAGCCTTAACCACCGCCATCGCCAAGCTAGGCTCAACGCCAAACTTCTTTCCTGCCGTGGTCAAACGCTCGTGAATGTCTGCTTTGCTGATCTGTGGGATAGACGACTGCAGCTTGCTCTCACTAATTTGCATGCGCTTGACGTCTAAGAGTGTCGGCGTTTTGACACTTTGCGTGTTTGGTGACGGGTCTGGGCTGGCGGGTGCTGGGGGTGGCGCACTGTTAACCACAGGAAGTGAAAGATCGGGCTCAGCGAACTTGAAGCTAGCCCGAACCTCTTCCATCGAGCTGCTAAAAGATTGCTGCGATGGGGGCGTTGGTGCGGAAGCCATCGTATTCTCTCGGCTTTCTGGCAAAAGGCTGTTGAGGCTTCGCGAGAATCCGTTGCTATCGGCACTATTCGTTGGTCGAGCTGAGGCTCGTAACAACCGCTGAACGTCCCTGTATTGTGCACCAAAATCTATCCGCATCTTCTATGGGTATCCTTTCCCTGATAACCATATGTTGCATCATCTGTGCCAAACGAGGCCCGTGCGGATATGTAGCGTTGCAAGAGAAAAAAGTTGGGTATTACACGCCCTCAAACGGGCGGCTCCAAGCAGCACTAGTCGCTCGACTCTCGCCTCAGGGGCGTTTAGATTTGAAGCCTTGTCACGTTTGGGGCAGCGGCAGGGCAAGTGTGCACCATCAGGCAGGCTGGAGTTAGTGCCGCGCTACCGTTCACGTTGTGCTAGGTGGAATGCATGGGATCGCTCTGAGCTACAATCTCCAAGAGATCGGCGTTTTATTATGCTTACAGAGATACTCATTGGCTCTAGAAAAGTGTCGACATCCAAAAAAACCACGATGAGCCGAAAGCGGCGAAGGGTGTGGTGCCTCAAGCACAAGGTGGCGCGAGCGGTCGACAAATGCTGCCTTCTTCTGTGCGTATGCGCCCCATAACAAGAACACCAGGTGCTCTCGACGATCATTTAACTCCCGTATCACTCGATCAGTAAATCGCTCCCACCCGCGGTTGGCATGTGAGCCTGGCCTGCCATCCTCAACCGTCAGCACAGCATTAAGCAACAGCACCCCCTGCTGCGCCCACGATTCGAGAGAGCCCTGGCTAGGGCGTGGGATTCCAAGATCACCCTGAAGTTCACGAAAGATATTCACCAGAGAGGGTGGTGGTGGCGTTGGGGGCTTCACCGAAAAACAGAGGCCGTGCGCCTGATTGACCCCATGGTACGGGTCCTGTCCCAAAATTACGACTTTAACAGCCTCAAAAGGCGTGGAGGTTAACGCGTTAAAAACATCTGCACTGCGCGGATAGATCGCTTTACCCACAGCCCGTTGGCCCTCTACAAATGTCAGAAGCTCTTTAAAATAGGGCTGCTCGTGCTCGCCCGCCAAGACGCCGTTCCACGACAGCTGCTCGTGTGGAGGGCATGAATCAGTACTCACGAGCATCTTCAATTTCCTGCAAAATATG
>JBIKWG010000147.1:0-7498 GCA_044356425.1 Bdellovibrionota bacterium
TGAGCATCTGCTTAAGTTCGGTGGCCACGAAGGCGCGGGTGGTTTTTCGGTTAAGGCAGAGAAGCTTGAAGAGTTTCGTGGCGCTTTTATCGCCGAATGTAAGCGGCGGCTGCAGGACATTGAGACTACACCGTATGTCGATGCTGATACTGACGCAACGCTGCCAGAGATAACGATAGCGCTCGTGCAAGAGCTAAAGAGCTTGGCCCCGTTTGGAATTGGCAATCCGAATCCGCAAGTACGGGTGAAGAATCTGCGAGTGGTAGAGATAAAAGTCTTGAAAGATGCACATCTCAAGGTGCTCTTATCTGACGATCACCGATTTATATCAGGAGTTATGTGGCGCCATACATCACATCCGGCAATCGTTCAAAATGCGCGCGTAGATATTGTTTTTCGTCCAGAGATTAGTTCGTTTAGAGATACCATTGAGCTGCAGGCAAATTTGCAAGCGGTCGAAGCGAGCGCGTAGCGAGTTGAACTAGAAGTGCCTGTATTGCTCTAGGTCACCTTCATTAAGCTGCGTTACCAGAAACGGCCCCACGAATTTTATCTTCTAGTCTGTTAACAACAGTTGCCATATTTGAAGCGGCTGCTTGAATCGCTGAGAGAGCCTGTTCTGCGCTCGGCGAGAGCCCTTCACTGGAATGTGCTACGAAAGCGAGAGCGACTATCTCTTGCAGTGGATTGTTTAAATCGTTTCGAATATCTGCGCCGAGACTTGAGATAGTTGCACTGAAGTCGGGTTGGGTTTCAGGAGGGTTTTCTCTGTTCTGAGATGAGAGCCTACGCAATTCAACAAATCGGTATCCAGGGTGCGAAGCAAGCTCTGATCGTGAGGCATTTATTTCGCTCAATACTACAAGCTCAGGGGGAGGAGAGAGCTGCTCTAGAAACTCATGTAGGCGAGGTAGGGGGCCATCAGGCAGCACAGAGCTTGTAAGAATCAGGTTGATGCTGCGTCGCTTTAATATCCAGAGCGCTAGGTTTAACGTGGGAGCAAACAAAATTGTTGCTCCTGGCAGAGTAACGGACAGTTGATGAGTGATCTCATGCGCCATGTGCTGGCTTGCATTGATTACTAAAACTACCGGTAACTCGCCCGCGGCTGTTTGTTTTGAAGAGATTTTTTGACTGAATACCTCAGGAATGGGCGTTACGGAGGCGCTCGAGGTCAGAGGTGTTGGGCCATGTGCCTGCTGTGAGCCATCGGACGCCGCAAGAGAAGAGATACCTACGCGGCTAGCTGCTGCTGGTCGTCGAATAATACGTACACCGCTGGCAGCCTCTTCAGAGGTTTCTTTGACAATCGTGCCCTGATCAAGAGAAATCTTGCGACGTTTTACAAAAGGGGGCGGAGCGAGACAACTTCGGGGCATACACCTTTCCTGACAAAAGTGCTGCGCATAATCGACGCTTTTGTCATTTGCTAAATCCGAAGGCGCCGTGCCTGATTCGACAAGCGGACCGAGGGCTGACAGCTTCGTTACAAGTTTGATGTCTCACAAGACGTAATCGGTGCGTTTGGCACCGCTTGAACGGAAAGAGCCCTACGACCTATGACCTGCGCCGGGTGCGGCGATGTTTGCTGTTCTTTCGGCGTCGAAAGAATTTTGGGCGCTGAAGGATATGAGGGGTCACCAGCTCTTCTTCCTTACCCTGAAGCTCTAAGTTGCTGATGAGCACTGCAGGAGAGATGGTGCTGATCGGAACAAGCCCAGACTCTGCGCCACAGAACCCGTTGTCGAGCTGCTGTTCGTCTCCAACGGCGATGATATTACTGAGTGATTGTAAGGGAGTGCCAACAAAGTTTACCCCTCTGATAGCGACCTCCTTGCCGTTAGGGTAGATCAGCGTGGCATACGAAATATCGCCAGCAAACGCCTGAAAGTCATAGTTGGTGGTAGCCGTTTCTCCACCGTTGGTTTCATAGACGATCATCCCAAACGGCTTCTTCTGCCTCTTAATCTCTTGAATCAGCCTAGCCTTGAGCTTGTCGAGCCCTAACCCGTTTTTGCTCTCGATGATCGTAACAGCCATGCGGCTAATGGGACGCTGCTGATCTTGCGTGCGAGCGTGACCATTTGAAGCGTAGCGACCCTTTTTGAGGGCGGCGCGTGTGCTTAAGAAGCCTTTTAGTACGCCATCTTCGATTAGTGTCGTATTGCTGCCCTTTATGCCCTCGTCATCAAATGCGTAGGCTCCTATGCACTTTGCTCCATTAAATTCGCGAAGCTGAGGGTTGTCGCGCACGGTTATCGGCACTTTAAAAATCTGCTTTCCTTCTTGATCTTTAAAGGTCTGACCTTCACCAGCAGACAGCAGTCGACTGCCTTCCAGTCGATGCCCGACGGCTTCATGGAAGAGCAGCCCGGCCGGTCCGGGATAGAGCAGGACAGGGCCCGAGAAAGCGTGGATCTTCTTCGCCCGCGAAACGCGCATGAGGATTTCATACTTCTCAAGCAGAAGCCTCTTTACTTCAGCCAGACTGGGCAGCTCATCCTGTGAGGCGCAGTTGATAACTAGGTCTTGTTCGAGGCGTGAGCCCTCCTTAGTGAGCTTATGCATGTTTGCGCTCAGCGAGAATGTCTGCGCGTTCTGCACGACTACGGTTCCCTCCGTTGTTGCTAGGATCCTGGTTTCTTGGGAAACGTCAAATTCAATCCAGCTTCCTGAGAGCTTTGGCAACTCGGACATCCAGAGCGAAACTGTTTTGCAGAATTTACTCCACGCTTCATGATCGATGTGGTCGAGTCGGGCGAGGTGTTTGTACGAGACCCGCTTCGCACGGGTAAATGAACGAAGCCCGCCATTTGGGTCGAGGGTGGATATTCTGCTGGCTTCTTTCTGGTTGTAGTCCGTCAGGGCTTCGCGAAATTTCGCCTCAAGCAGCTTCCACAGAGTAATGCGCAACCCATCGTAATCTTTATCATCAATCGGCAGAGAGGTGTGATTGTTCGACTCAAGCTCTTCATCAAACTCCCGCAATCCGCCATCGGTAACCTGGTCGTAGTCGTAAGAGCCAACCCGAAGGTCACAATATGCATTGCGCGTGCGGTCACTCTTCATGCGACCGATTGATCCGCAGCTGGCCCACGTGTTGAACCAGTGAACATCCTTTAATAAAAACGAGCAGTAGTATGGTTTTGGAAATCCAGGCACGGACATCTTCAAGGCGCGTCTGGCGTCTTTACGAAGAATCGGTATCAGCCGCTCTATGGTCGAACGAGAAAGCATATACATCTAGATTAGGGCACTGAGAGCGAATGTTCAAATGCTCTAGTGCAGTTTGTTTTGCGAGTATTATCAATATGTTGTGTGGTAAATCATTCTGTTCAGACGGCCATATTTTTCATTAAAAAAGATTATAAAAACACCCTATCTTGGAACCTTGTTTCAGCTGTTTACGGGGGGCTGTTTTGCCCTCTGCTACAGCGACTGCTTCCTCTGTATAGACATCAGGTAGTTGCTGGGAGGCCGCAATTGAAACCCATAAGCAGCGGCGCTGTTTGTAGTGTATATACATCGACTGTGCGGGTTGCCTCTGGGTATGGGTATCCATTAGTTGAGGCTGTAGAGATATTCGGAGGGCCGCAGAAAAAGGTGCTTTCAGAGAGGTGGTCCCGATTTTTCTAAAACGCCATCTCGTATTTTGGCGTTTACCTTACTTCTTAGTCAGTCGATTACTGCGTTGGGTGTGCATGTGGAGAGGGTCTCTAAGGCCAAGCTACGCCCGGCTAACGGTTGGTCGAATCGCGAGTTGCCAATGTTGCTCAGAGCGCCTTTAAATCAACAGCGCAGGCAGAGGAGGTTTGTAAGCCTTGTCTCCGGCGTTAACCTTGGGCTGTTTGTGCTGATACTTTCAGGTCTGATACTAGCTCTATCGACTTCGGCTGTGTATGCCAGCGATTCGCAGATACCGGTTGCTGAATCAGCGAATCAAGAGTCGCCCAACCAAGAGCTGGCGAAGCCGGAGGCGCTGGCTTCGGATGCAGATTCGATTCAAGAGCGTGACTACTTACTTGGAGATCTCGGCCGAGCCTCGTGGTCTGAGCAGGGATACCGTCTAGATATCTTAGCTATCAATGATCTTTTCGCTAACACCACCGGTGGTAATCAGCGGGGCGGCGGAATTATGGGAAGCCTCAACGTTATTTTAACTATCGACACTGAGACTGCCGGCTGGTGGGATGACGGAGAATTGGTTCTGTATGGCGTTGGCATCTATGGGCGAAGACCGTCAAAAGTTGTCGGAGATTATCAGTGGACAGACAGCTTTGAGGGGCTCGACACCGTTGAGCCCTATCAGGCGTACTATCAACACGCATTCGCTGATGGGCGCGTAAAACTCCTTGCCGGTATCGTCGACTACACTCTTGAGTTTGCAGTAGCCAACTACTCATTTGCTTTTATAAACAGCTCTTTCTGGACTCCCTCAACCATCACGCAGATTCCATATTCCTTCTGGCCAAACACCGGACTTGGGGCGCGCATTCTTGCAAAGCCTTCGGATGATACCTATCTGCTTGCTGGTGTGTACGATGCAAAGCCAACAGATTTTAATCGCGTGCGCGCAGTCGATCTTGAGCTTAGCGCAAGAGATGGCGCCTACTCGATAGGAGAGGTTGGATTTGAAACCGCAGACGAGAAAGACCTTTATACCAAGCTTGGCTTTGGAGCGTGGTACAGTTCAGGTGAGTTCGTTGACGCGATGGGTGAAGAGCAAAATTCAAATTTTGGCACCTATCTTGTGGGCCAACGAGAGTTGTGGCGTGAGGCAGAAGGAAGCGACCAGGGGTTCGGTGCGTTCTTTCATCTTGGCACAGCAAAGAAAGATAGAAACTTCAACTCAGTCTATGCTGGCGGCGGAGTTCGTTACAAAGGGCTCTTTGAAGAACGAGACCAAGATGTTCTCGGAACCGGGGTTGCAATTGCAAAGACGAGCGAGAGCTATCGCGCTATTGCGCCTGAAACTGATTCAACTGAGCAGGCGTTTGAGCTGTTCTATCGCATTCAGGTGGTGCCCAGCGTTGCGTTAACCCCCGATATTCAATATGTACGGAATCCGGGCATGAATTCGGCCTACGACGACGCTGTAGTGCTGTATGTGCGTTCAGAGATCATGCTGTAGAGAGACAAAATATTAAGAGGCTCTCTCTCTCTCTCTCATTAGTCACACATCGCACTATCGATGCGGCAGCCCGATGTGCAGCTAAGGCTGCCTGAGGTAAAGCCTTGCCCCAAAGAGATGCAGCTCATGCCGTTATGATCGTTTCCATCGCACTCTTCTGTAAGCTCGCGTTTACCGTTTCCGCAGCATGAGCTGAGTAACGAGACAGTGCCAAGGTTTGTTGCAGCTCCAGAGTCGCTTACTACAACCGACCGCACGCGCATAGTTGGTGTGCTGAGCGATGAGGGTGAACTAAAATCGCTAATCTCAGCTACGGTATATGTTCCAGGTGAGACGTTGCTGATTGAAAAGTTGCCCAGTGGGTCGGTGAATGCAATGTATGAAGTTCCCACTACGCCAACGAGTTTCTTTAATGGAATAGAAGGTTGATAGCAGCTCGAAGGTGCCCACTGTAGCTTGCCTGTTATGGACCCCCTAGTTGGAGCGTCTACGCCACGAGCGCCCGCTTCGCCACGAGCACCCGCCTCACCACGAGGGCCCTGCAATCCAGCGACTCCTTGGGCACCCTGTAGCCCTCTTTCGCCTTGCAGGCCGCGCGGTCCGGTTGCTCCGACCGGACCAGGAGCTCCATTTATGCCTGGAAGGCCCGGAGCTCCGCTCGGCCCTGTGACACCAGGGGTACCAGGAGCTCCGCTTGCTCCTTGCGCACCCGTAATATCTTTGATCTCTATAAGCTTGCGGTATCCGGTGGGGCAGGTTGTCCTTGAAACGCGGGTGACGAGGCGTCCATCACTGGCGGCGCTAACAGTCGACGAGATTTTTAGGCATACGACCTGTGCAGTGGCGCTTGATGTTGCCACTCCAGAGAAAACCAACGCTAGAATGTAAAACTTTATTTTGCTCACGCGATTACGTTGTTATGCGTAATACGGTAGCGCTGAATCTGTCAACGTGCTTTCTGTTCTTTGTCGTTTGGCTTCTCGCCTGAGGTCGTCTCTGTAAGCGTTAGGAACCTTTTCAGTGAGAACTGCAGGTGATCTCGAAGGTTTGAAAACGTAATTGGCTTTACGACCACCGACGAGACACCCAGGTCAACCGATTCGTTTATCAGGTCGCTAGTTGGATCGCCGGTAATCATGATAAACACTGAATCTTTCTGTTGTGGATGAGACCGCACATTTCGCAGCAGATCCAGCCCCTTGCCATCTCTTAGGTGGAGGTCGCTGATAACTACATCAACGGGCGATATCGTTAACCTCTGCTTGGCAAGCATGACGCTTGGACACATTGAGATCTGGCCAGAGCGCGCACCGAGGTCTTTTATCAGCTCGCGGACCATCTTGCAGGTTCCAAGGACGTCATCAACTATAAGGAATGATAGGTTAGAGAGGATGCCTTCTAACTCATCTGTGGTGGTTGCTTCCTGTGCCACTCCAGCAGCCGCTGTTGCTAGTTGGTTTGAGTTTGCATCTCTATCAGTCATCTCGCCTCCAGCTTCCCTGTTGCCACAGGTGAAACGGCATTTGAGGCCACTCGCTTGAGTAGAAAATGACAGCGTCAAAAAGTGTGCGGCTCAAGAGCACGATTGTGACTGAGTCTGGTCATTTGCGCGACCTATGCAGCGCCTACGATACTGGGCTTGCTGTTCCTGCCGGTTGTGTCTTTCGGGCAGATACAACGATTACCCCTGTAACATCGCAGTCGGGGTTCTCGATTGTATGCTCCTCAACAGTGATGTCATCAAAGCCAAGCAGCGGCAAAAGATCCTTGAAATGATGCCCCTCAACAGGCGCACATGGCAGGGTCGAAGTCGGATTTCCTGCAGCGTCTTTCTCCATGACGTACTCTTTCATCCCCTTTAGTGCGCTCATAAAGAGGCGACACCCCTCCGGCAGCGTAAGGGCGATGTTGCGCATGATCGTCTTCCAGTCTTGGATGCTTGTGCCAACTTCTTCAGTTACATAGAAGCAGCCCACTACCGAGTCGGCTGAGAGAGCGGGGCGAATAGAAACAACCTGAGGGCTTCGAACGTCGCAGGGGCTAATTGCTGCTAACTTATCTCTCATCAGCTCTTCGCGCTGCCGAACTGCCTCGCGGATTTGCTCTCGTTGTTCCACCCACTCTGGCGATCTCGGATCTAGCTGCGGCGCAACTTTTTCGCGAATAAGTGACATATGAATATAGTGGGTCCAGTCAAAAGCTCCCGGGGAGTTGTCAAACCACTGCTGCACTGCATCTCTATTGTCTGGGAGGTACTCAGTCATCTGCATAGAGTGTGCGTAGGCAGCAAAGGGCACGGCATGGTGAATAGTTGGTCCGCACCCTACCTCAACGTACTGGTCAAACTCCCTTCCGTTTCGCTCTGTC
>JBIKWG010000308.1:0-3066 GCA_044356425.1 Bdellovibrionota bacterium
CAATGTCAGCCAAGACGCAATTATCAATTCAGACCTTGATGACGGCTCAGTTCGATTAAGCTTCCTCTCTGCGATTGCCAAGCTAGATAACCGCGATGACCCCCTGCTACCCCAGTCGGGCTACACCCTCACGCTGGAGCCCAAGCTATCACTTATAGCTCTGGGCTCGCAGGCTGATTTTGCGTCACTTCGAGGTCGGGCAACTAAGATCATCCCGCTCGAAGCCCTTTCTCCGCGCTGGTCAGTCGGGCTCGGGGCTATCGGGGGCATATCACAGGCTTTTGGTAGCACGGAGGATATCCCGATTACTCAACGATTCTATCTTGGCGGACGCACCACCGTACGCGGCTTTAGAGAGAACGCTCTCGGGCCTCGTGGCGAGAACGGCTCGATTATCGGCGGAGATACGCTGCTCGGTGGTAAGAGCGAATTGCAGTACATGATGGCTGACTCTTTCAGCACCCACCTCTTTCTCGACGCGGGCAACGTTTTTCTGCGAGAGCGAGATTTCTCGCTCGGTGATATCCGCACCAGCACGGGCATTGGCTTCCAATATCTTTCCCCGATTGGACCAATCGGCTTCGATGTGGGCCATCCGCTTGATGAAAAAAGCGGTGAGCCTTCCGTGCGCGTTCACTTCTCGGTCGGCAGTGCGTTCTAGCCGCAGTACTTTGATTAGATAAGCACTTTGCGTAACTACGGTTGCCCGACCTATCAAGTCGCTCATTGCAAGCAACCTGACGTATCGCTGTTTTTAATAAAACCAGCACAGTGCATGCAAAATGAGTGCTTTTCTCATTTGCTATATTTGTCCAAACTGAGGTCTTTAGCTACCATAGCAACGGCTACCCTGTAGCAGCCTTGCAAGGCTGACAGCGTCCATAAAGGCATCAAATTATGAACTCAGCTCATCACCTTACTAATCTGACGATTGAACGGCTATCGTTTGCATTTATAATCACTATACTCGTCGCTGTTGCTTACTACGGAATGGGAACCCCGTTTGTAACGATTCTATTTGGCTACCTCATCATCCACTACCTGGGCAAGGCACTGAGTAAAACTACCGCCATCATAGCGTTTTCACTCGTTGTTGCGGTGCTCTTTTATCTATTCGGTCTCTTTATAGCCGAAGCAGCTAGCGTGCTGCCAACAGCAGTTAACAAAGCCGTGCCAACAGTTGTGGATTATCTGCTCGATAACGGTGTTGCGCTCCCATTTACCGACACTGAAGAGTTGCGAAAGTACGTACTTGAGGGAGTCAAATCTCAGATTGGAGCCATCGCTAAATTTGCCCAGTTCTTCACCAAAGAGTTTGTCTATGTAATCATTGCGCTCGTCGCTGTGTGTGGAATTTTTTCAACCGGCTACATGGACCTCGGACGCGGCACTTACGCTATTGAGAACAACCTCTACAGCTCAATCACTGCAAAGATAACGAAGCGTTTTTCAATCTTCTTTGAGAGCTTTCGCACAGTGATGGGGGCTCAGGTTGTCATCTCAACGGTGAACACTTTCTTTACGGGGGTGTTCCTATTGCTCTTATCTCTATTTGATGCACCGATGCCCTACTCGTTTGTAATTGTGGTGATTACCTTTCTATGTGGGCTTCTACCGATAGTCGGTAATTTAATTAGCAACGCCGTAATCTTCAGCATCGGACTAACTCAGTCTGCACAGCTTGCAGTAATTGCACTGCTCTACTTAATTATTTTGCATAAATTTGAATACTTCCTGAATAGCCGAATCATCGGTGGACGCATCAAAAATCCGATGTGGCTAACACTTCTTGGCCTGCTAATCGGAGAGAGACTTGGTGGTGTTCCAGGCATGATTATGGCGCCAGTGGTGCTGAATTATTTAAAGCTGGAAGGCTGCCGGGTGCCTGTACAGACCCACATTGCTGAATAGTATCAAACGCTTAGCGAGTTTTGGACGCAGCGCTGCGGTGACACGAGTCTAGGCTTATCCAAATAAAGGAACCCTTTTTAAATACCCTGCATCATATCCAACAATAGCCACGGAGGCGCAAAACAATGGCCCAAGCGATGAAAGCTGGTCAGCGTCGAGGTAACAACCGGGGCAACAGAGGTATGTGTAGGGTTGGTTAGCTAGTTGGGGTTACTTATGTTCACCGCGATTATAATTGACGATATCGGGTCACAGGCTGCTGTTCTTAGAGCAGCAGCGCTTACTGCCAGCCAGTCGCTGATTGCCCAGACTATTATTATAAGCACCAATCCGAGCGCCGAAACTTCTGCCGGAGAGCTCTGGATTACTGATAAGTCACCCGTAGCTGCACTAAAGCGTGCTAATACGGAAGCCATTAGCAAGCGTATTTTGTTGATGAGCTCTGCCCTCTTGATGGATGCAGGCAGCCTGTCAGGCCTTCTCAGTGACTTAGAGAATCGGCCAGCTATGGAGCAGAATGTCTTCTCTGTTTCAACAGAACAGGGATTACTACCGCTTCCTGAGCTGGCTCCTGAAGAGATTGCAGGCTCTCTTGGACGACAAGAGCTGTGGCCATTTTTATTGGTCGCAACGAATCGATCTGCGATCAGTCTCGTCTCTACTAGCGAGTCAGAGAACATCCTAGAGCTTCTTACGCACGCAATTATTCGGGCTATAGCTGATGGAGATGCGGTGCGCAGCTCAACGGCTGCTGCGTCGATCGAACTATCGACTGCCGAGACTATAACGACACTCTCAGCGGCTGCACGAGCTCGCATTCTGAGCACCGCAGCAGATGCCTTTACGATTGAAGAGCTTTTTGTCAACCACGACTGGAGCTGCTTTAGTCAGGAAGCAGCTGCTGCATCGTATCACTCACTTGCCGCTTTGTTTCTAAAGTTTGGTGATACCAGCTCTGCAATTGAAGCCCTTAATTGCAGTGAGAGACTTGAGGAGAGTCCACGCTACTTCGCACTTAAAGGTCTTATTCAACAAGCCAAGGGAGAGACACTCGGAGCTGTTGCCAACCTTGTATCAAGCTTGCAGTGCTATGAGTCCCGAAAGATTAACGACGGTAAGCACTACCTAACGTTCAAGCCGGAAAATCTTGAGATA
>JBIKWG010000015.1:0-23958 GCA_044356425.1 Bdellovibrionota bacterium
CTCTAGATTGGTGGACGGCCTTGATGCGCTCAACAAGCGGGATAATGCCCGTGCATTAACCCACTTCTCGGAAGCTGTATTCAATTTCGACCCGTTTTATGCCGATCATGGCGTCCGGTCGCTTAGTAAGAGCAGCGCCTCGTAAACCCGCTCGTGGGCGCTTTCTGTGCCCTCGCAACGAGCTTCCGCCGGCTCTGCACCGAGCTAACGCCCTCTGTGGCGTGCCCACTTTGACGCCCTAACCTTCAAGGGCTATGATGCCCAGGTGCTCATAAGCCTCGGCATGAGCACGCCACATCGCTTTACAGATGGAATTAAAGAGATGAGCGCAGCTTTATCAGCGGCACTAGCACTTATTGTTCTCGGTATCTCAGGGGGAGCGTGGCGCTTGTGGTGGCCAGGCGGTGCCGTATTATCCCCAGCGGGCAGTTATGTGGCTGCGCTTGGAGCGCTAGCCGCGCTTGTTACTCTAACAGTTGCACTATATAGAGAGCGCAAACTACCACGGCTTACCTGCTTTGCTCATCCGTCCATCTGGGCTGGCTGCCTGTGCCTTGTTTTTATCTCTGACTGGCTATGTCAGAGATACGCTTTGATGCAAGGGCCACTTATTCGGGGTGAAATCCTGCTATGTACCGCAATTGCATTCGTGAGCCTTCCAATCATCGCACGTCGCTCATGGAAAGCTCTGCCGATATTCTCAGCTGCGCTGCTAACATGGTCATTCTTTGAGGCCTCGAGTGGTCGCCTGCTCTTCTCAGACGACCATGCCATGTTCCTCTTCCGCCTTAAGCAGCTTCGCGAGCATTTTCCATTTATTCCATTCTGGTCTCCGGTATGGAATGCTGGAATTGACGCACGAGATTTTTTCGCCACGGGAGCTCTCAACCCATTCATTGTGGGCGCACCCCTCATTTATATATTTGGTGTTGAAGCGACGTATAACGTAGTAGTAGCGGGCATTCTCTTTCTGCTGCTACCTGGCGTCACGTACTACGCCTCTCGTAGGCTACGCTTTAGCCCTGCGGCCGCCTCTATCGCTTCAACGCTTGCTCTCTGCAACGGCTTGATGTGGTACCGCTGGTCGCTTAAATACGGCACCATGGGGTTTGTTGTTAGCGCCACGCTCTTACCACTTGCAATCGTGCTGGCGCTGCACTTTCTCGAAACAGAGAAGCTTCGCTACCGTGACATATTTTTATTTGTCGCAGTAACAACCATGACTCTTCTATGGTCCCTCGCGGGAGCTGTATTTATTCCGCTTGCGCTGATTGCTATCCCTCGCACATTCGCAGTGCTGCGCTCGCCGTCTCACCTAGTGGCGATTGCGCTGCTTGCCGCAGTAAACCTTCCATGGATGACGATGATGTGGAAGGTCTCGAACGTATCTCGCTTCATTACTGTTGAAGCAAACTCAACAGCAGTGGCTCAGAGGCCCGCAAGTAACGAACAATCAACGGATAATGCCGTCACTACGTCTTCACCCCCGCAAGTCGCGCCGTTTCGACACAAAGCCGGCGCTATCGATCTTCGAGAGAGCCTTACTCGCTGGCAGGAAGCGGCCTCCTCTCTAAATCCGCTGCTGGTAGTGTTTGCCCTTCCTGCCCTGATAGCTCTTTCAGGGCGAACTTTGATTACCTACATCGCAACGGTTGGGTGGCTAGTTGCTCTCGGTACATTAGGTGTCTCTCTTAAGCCACAGCTTGAGCTAGATCGTATGCTTGTTATAGCGGCGATCGTGGTATGCATCCCGGTAGGACGCTTTATTAGCACCATGGTCGAGCAAAGCCCTGCGTCATTACTTAAGCGCACCGCCGCAGCACTCACTGCAGGCTTCCTTGTAGTAGCCCCCTTTTCAGCCGCAAACGTCCTATTCAATCGATCGTTTGAACAGTACCAGTTTCTCTCACCTGGCGTAGACACCTTACGTGATACTTTACGTGCGCTGTCGCAGGGAGGTCGGGTATTTTTTTCAGGCTGTGTACTTCATGAGTTAAGTGGAGGCCATTTAGCCCCCCTGCCGTTGTGGTCAGAAACTCCAATGATCGCTTCAAGCTATGCGCACAACATATGGAGATATCAACAACCGATTCCGCAGTCATTTATCGAACGCGGGGACTTAGGTGTACGAGAATATCTGGATGCGATGAATGTCAGCCTGGTCGTTGCTCACGAACCGACATGGAGGGAGTTCTTCTCGTCGAGACCAGCTGAATTTGAGCCGGCCGGAGCCCTATTAGGTTTCCTTCTTTTCCGACGAGTTGGATTCGTCTCGTCCTACGTACTACAGGGTGCTGCGGACAACATATCCCAGACCACTAACTCTGTCACCCTAACCCCACAAACGCCGCGAGTGGTGCTAAAATTTACTCATTTCCCCTTTCTAACCAGCACACGCTGCGTTCTAAAACCTTTTGCACTATCTCCAGAACTTACATTTATAGAGCTACGCGATTGCCCAGTGGGCCAAGAGATAACGATTAAGAGCGTGTCACCACTACAACGGCTTCTTTCATAGGGCAGCGATAATGGGACGAACGATTGCAGCTTGGCTTTATCTCGGACTTTCAATTCTGATGCTATACATCGTCAGCCTTGAACTTGTGCCAGCCTATCTTGTACCGAGCGATTCCACCTCTACGTGGTATCCGATGCTTACAATCCAAAGCAATCAGTATCACATGTGGGGCGTGGATCGTTTAACATCATACGTTACTCTGCTGCTTAATTACGCGGCAGCTACGGTCAGCAGCGCAACTATATCAGCTGCATTTATTCAAGCATGTATTTTCTATGTCGGTTCACTCGCAGTAGTGCTCTCGCTGCGACCAACAAAGGGCATTCCAAGATCAAATATTCTTTTTCTTAGCAGCATCCCTGTGCTCTTAATGGTCTTTACGGTTGGGTGGGATGAAGTAGTTTTGGGAACCTTCGCCTGGTTGCCACTATTGGCGATTGTTGCCGCAACGCTGCTCATCATGCAACACAAAGGTAGCAGCGCCGCTGCTGCTCCAGTATGGGTGTTTGCAGCGTTCGTATCTCTTCAGCATGCAGCGTCAGCAAACCAGTTGGCACTGCTTTCTGGGATTGCAGCACTTGTCCTAGGATATGCTCTTGCCAGCAGGGATCTCATTGAGGAACGTGTCGCTGATGAATCGCTCTCAGCTCCGTCCACGGATTCCTCACCACTGTCAAAACGGTTAGCGCTCGTACCCCTTGTAATACTTCTTCCTTCACTCTTGATGACTTGCTACTTCGCCCCAGTAGCACCGTTTCCTGATTATCCGACGACTGCTCATCTCGTGCCGGATGACGGCATCGAAGGGTCGATCCGTCCACTTGTCGGCCGTGATTATCCCCTACCCGTTATTGATCGAGAGCGGGTGAAAGATGGCTACGGCAGCCAGGCGCTGCTGCTCTTTAGCTTAGCGGCAGCCACTTGGCTTTTTACCCGCAAAACCCTGCGGCGCAGAGCAACCTTCGTAGCACAGGCCGCGGTAGTGGCACTTGGAGTAGCAGTGCTGGATACGCTGCTACCAGAACAATTCGCCGTAATATCGCCCATTATGAGCGCTGCTCGTCTTGTGCCGTGGGGAACTACTTTCTGCCTCTCCTCAGTGATCCTTGCAGCAGGCGCATGGCTCCTCGGCTTAACACTCGTTACGAACCCCCAACGTCAGATTGGATGCAGCATACTTGCTATTGCCATCGCCCTTATGGGATTTGACGAGATTCAAAAAACACCTATTCGCCGGGAGGAACGGGCATTTTTAAGCCACCCGCAGCTCCTTCCAACTGCCCTGAGCCCGTCAGCAGCGGTGCTTCTGCGTGAATACCGAGCTACCGGAGTAACCCCTGAAGAAGTGGTCAATTCTGCGCTCGCATCTTCCTCTGAGCTACTGAGCCTACGCACTCTTGAGCCTCATCTCGAGAGCTCTCCAGCGAGACCTGTAAAGAACTTGCTGCGGCTGCTCGACGAAAAAAATACGACTAGCTGGTCCACCGCTGGAAAGTCTCAAAATGGCAGCGAATACCTCTCTCTCTCGTTTAACACACCGGTGAGGATGCGCGCCCTTGAGATCGATCCTGGAAAGCATCCAACCGACTTTCCCCGTGGTCTCTTAATCTCTGCCAATACCTGCAGCAGTCAGGGCGAAGTACTCGCCGCGCATCCCACCTGGCAGGGTGCCCTTGCTCTTACACAACGAGGTTTCCCTTTTTACAAAGGTCAACAGAAGGTAGTTCTAGCGTTTGCTGATAACAAAGAGTTAAGCGGCTTGTGCATACGACAGACATCACTGAGTAGTTTTGAGTGGTCAGTGGCAGAGCTACGCTATCTTCCAGCCAGATAAGAATCTGCTTATACATGACTCTCGACGAGCTGACTTAATCGGTCGAGCACGCCGTTTATAAAATTGGGCGAATCATCGGCCGCAAAAGCTTTTGCGATCTCAATCGCCTCATTGATGCTCACCTTTGAGGGCACCTCAGGTCGATACATCAGCTCAAAGGCTGCAACCCGAAGGATATTTCGATCAACTCGCGCCATGCGCGACACGCTCCAGTGAATGCACGCTACTCCAATCTGCGTATCTATCTCTGCCAGATGAATGAGCACACCGTAAACTAGCTCTTTGAAATACTCTCGATGCGCTAGGGGGTCCTGCTCGCCATCCTCACTAAGCAGGGTAAAACTGTCACAATGCACGACAAATGAATCGACGCCCTCAACAGAGTAATCATTTAGCACATCACATCGATATAGAACTTGAAGAGCCGCCTCGCGACAGGCGCGCCTGGATTGCATAAACTACTCCCGTTAGAGGCGCACTCAGACCCCTGCGCCACTGAGTGTTATGCAGCTGCTTGGCGACTTTGATACTCAAAGCCCGTGCGGCTGTACTAACCTATTGAAACGTCTACTTTTCTACAGGACGCCAAAGTATTACAAAAGGTGCCCAAGCTTATCCCGCTTTGTTTTGAGATACTGAGCACTACATGGATCTTCACTCACAACTGTCGGTATCCGCTCAACAACCGACACTCCCCGTGCCGACACCTCCTCTGCCTTTCGAGGATTATTAGTCAGTAGCCGAATTGCTCGGACGCCCAATGAGGTGAGCATATGCGCTGCAACCGCAAAGCGTCGTTCATCAGCACCAAAGCCTAGCTCTAGGTTAGCCTCTACCGTATCTCTGCCACGATCCTGCAGCTCATAGGCGCGAATCTTGTTTTCAAGTCCAATCCCTCGCCCCTCCTGACGAAGGTAGAGAACGATCCCAACACCTTCCGCAGCCACCTGCTGTAACGCACTATCGAGCTGCGTGCCGCAATCACAGCGCCTGCTTCCGAAGACATCTCCGGTGAGGCACTCAGAATGAATTCGAACTAACGGTGCGTACGAAGCCGGCATTGCAACCAAATCACCCCGCACAAGCGCTATGTGCTCTTTACCATCAACATCATCGATAAAGAGGTGTGCAGAAAATACACCGTGAGCAGTCTCTACCTCTTTGATGCTTAACAACCGAACAGATATCTCATGCAAGGATCTATACTCTCGAATGGCCTCGATCGAGGTAACCCTCAAACCGTGCTGAACAGCAAAAGCAGCCAGCTGAGGGCCACGAGCCATTGTGCCATCCGAATTAAGGATCTCACATAAAACCCCCGAAGCCGAAAATCCTGACAAGCGCGCTAAGTCATACGCCCCTTCGGTGTGTCCCTTGCGCCCCATAACACCAGCACTATTTGCTACGAGCGGAAACACATGTCCGGGGGCAATAAAGTCACCAGGCTGCGCCACGGGATCCAGCAGCTTTTTCATGGTTGCCACGCGACTAGTTGCAGTCACTCCGGCAGACCCCACATCAACAGCATCAACACTGACAGTAAAGGGTGTTTGAAATGGCGAGTTGTTACTCATCACCTGAAAAGGAAGGTGTATTCGCTCAGCCACGTCCTGCGAGACACTCACACAGATAAGTCCGCGCGCCTCCTGCATCAGAAACGCCACTACTTCAGGCGTGATAGCCTCGGTAGCGATAATGACGTCACCCTCATTCTCGCGATCAACATCATCAACGACAACTACTGGGCGCCCAGCGCGAAAATCTGTAAGCACATCCTCGAATGGATCCAACTCAATCGGCCTGTAGCCATTAACGGACATAACAACCAGCAATTTAGAGAGGTACGACTATGTTTTGGGTTCGCCCTGACCTGTCGGCGTGCCCAAGCTCTGCAAAGCGTCAACAAACTGGTTCACATCTGAAAATTCGCGGTATACCGACGCAAACCGAACGTATGCAATCTTATCCATCTTACGGAGCTCATCCATTACCAGCTCGCCCAGAGTACGGCTATCTATCTCTTTCTGGCAGAGTTCCGTAACCCTCTTTTCGATGGCTTCGACGGCCGTATCAATAGTCTCAGTGCTTACGGGACGCTTCTCACAGGCACGCCGCAAGCCGCCACGAAGCTTCTCTCTGTCGAAGTTCTCTCGGCTGCCATCCTTTTTAATAACTACCGGAAGAGCCAACTCAACCCGTTCATACGTTGTAAACCGATAGCCGCACTCCTGACATTCACGGCGACGGCGAATCGCTCCGCCATCACCGCGAGAATCAGTGACTGAGGTCTTGTCAGAGTTACACTTGGGGCAAAACATCGCTTGCGCCTACTCTTTAACAAGTCTGTGCTGGTAAAGCGGAAATCGCTTACTAAGCTCAATCACGCCCTCTCGAACTTCCTTAAGCTTCTCTTCGTTACCGACGTTAGACAGGGCATCATAGATGAAGTTTGCTATGTGCTTCATCTCTTCTATGCCCATTCCGCGGGTGGTGATTGCAGGAGTGCCCAGACGAACACCACTGCATATGGATGGTGGCTGCGGGTCAAACGGCACGGTGTTCTTGTTTACGGTAATCCCTACGCTATCCAACACCTCCTCACCAATTTTACCCGAGACTCCAATCGGTCTCAGATCTACCAGCATGACGTGGCTATCAGTGCCTCCAGAAACTATCTGCAGCCCGCGCTCAATCAGAGCCGTGGCCAAGGCACGGGCATTGGCAACAACCTCATGCGCATATACCTTGAACTCTGGAGTAAGAGCCTCTTTAAAGCTCACCGCCTTAGCGGCAATAGTGTGCATGTGAGGGCCACCCTGTAGTCCAGGAAACACAGCTTTATTGATAGCCTTTCGATGGATCTCCTTACCTAGCACCATTCCTGAGCGTGGACCTCGCAGCGTCTTATGAGTGGTTGTAGTAACGAGATCTGCATACTTAATCGGAGAGTCATAGCTACCTCCAGCTATCAAGCCAGCATAGTGAGCTACATCTGCCATAAATATGGCGCCCACCTCATCAGCTACTTCGCGAAAAAGCTGCCAGTCGATCTGACGCGAGTACGCTGACGCACCCGCAATGATCAGCTTCGGTCGATGCTGTTTAGCCAAAGAGCGAACTTGGTCAGGATCAATGTAACAATCCGCCTCTCGCACCCCGTAGGCGACTACGTTGTAATGGCGCCCCGTAAAATTGACGGGACTTCCATGCGAGAGATGTCCACCCTGATCAAGGCGCAACCCCATAAAGGTGTCTCCAGGCTTCAAGAACGCCTCAAAAACGGCCTGATTGGCCTGAACCCCAGAGTGGGGCTGGACATTTGCGAACTCGGCTCCAAACAGCTCCATAGCCCGCGAAATAGCGATGCTTTCCACCTCGTCCACCACGTGACAGCCCCCGTAGTAACGTTTACCGGGAAGACCCTCTGCGTACTTGTTGGTCAGAGTTGATCCCATCGTCTCAAGGACTGCCTCGCTCACGAAATTTTCGCTCGGTATCATCTCAAGACCAAACTCTTGTCGCTCAGTCTCTTTGTTAACTAAGTCGTAGATATCTGGGTCACTGTCACGAAGCGATCGCTTGCGGGACTGATAAGAGGTGGCTGCCATGGGAACTCCAAAAAGTATGGAAAAAAAAGGGACCGCAAGGGTCCCTGTGAGCATAACAAATTATTGCTTCTGTGAAGCGCTAATTCTGCTCACCGTCATTACGACTGCTTGCCTTGGATGTACTTTGTTACATCGTCGACAGTCTGAATCTTCTCAGCGTCCTCGTCAGGGATCTCCATATCATACTCTTCTTCGAGAGCCATGATGAGCTCTACGATGTCGAGTGAGTCTGCGCCAAGGTCCTCAATGAACGATGCCTGAGGAGTAACTTCCTCCAAGCTGACACCAAGCTGCTCAACGATAATCGACTTAACTCGCTCTGATATCTCCTCAGGTGTTGCCATCTAAAACACGTCTCCTAAACGGTCCAGTATATAAAATTAAGACTTCTTGCCTGCTTCATGCACCGAGCGAAGAATAAGCCCAGCCGCAAAAAGAGCCCCAATAAGCAAGCTCCCGGAAAGGGTCTTTGTAATCTCTCTTCAGAACAAAGGCGACTTAGAGGTCGCTCTATGATCTTCAAAAGCCTCTTCTAGAACCCTTTCTATGAACGGCGAAGTCGAACCCCCCGATCTAATTAGACATGCCACCAATAGTCAAGAGCTTGGGCTGACTAGTTGCTAAGGGATCTACCAGATCACCACTACTTAGCAGATTTGTTGCTGAATTAAGGCAAAAATGTGCAGTTTTATGGTGAAAGCTACCCGAACCTCGGTTGCATGCACGAGCACACGACCTGCTAGATGAGCTTGAGAACAAGCACCACAAGTGGCTTCAAAACACCTCAATCGTTGTGGGTTGTTCCTGTGCGTGTCTTGTGGTGCGGTGACTGAAATTTGCAGCAGCTACACCGGTTGCGCGGCTAAAGGTTCGCCCAGCTAATGGCAAACTATGCTGGCTAGGGTCATCGAACCCCAGGCCGCCAGAGGGACACTACATGTACATTCCGCCGTTAATCCCGACTGTTTGCCCCGTAATGTAGGCAGCATTTTCTGAGCATAAGAAAGTAACCAGCTCTGCAACCTCTTCCGCACGACCAAACCGTCCGAGCGGAATAGATTTTGAGTGCTCCTCTTTCAGCTTGGTATCGAGCGCATCAGTCATGTCTGTTTCTATGAAACCAGGGGCAACTGCGTTGACGGTGATGTTACGGGAGGCCAACTCACGAGCAAGCGACTTAGTCATTCCTATTAGGCCCGCCTTGGACGAAACGTACGGCACCTGGCCAGCATTACCCATCTCACCAACAACCGAGCTAATATTGATTATTCGGCCTTTTTTGGCCTTAAGCATCAGCCGTGCCGCAGCTCGCGAACAGAAAAACGCTCCATTCAGGTTTACAGCCAAAGTTGCTAACCACTCCTCGTCCTTCATACGCAGGACCAATCCATCGCGAGATATACCGGCGTTGTTAACCAGGATATCCAGCCGACCGTGGCGACCTTTAATTCCCTCAAAAGCATCCTCAACAGCTTGGCTATCCTGCACCGAAAACTTAACAACCTCACCATCGCCCCCAACTTCACGAATCGCGTTGAGGGTCTCTTGAGCTGCCTCAGGAGATGCCGAATAGTTAACAATCACAAAGCAATCATGCTTCGCCAACGAGATTGCGATAGCCCGTCCAATTCCACGTGATGCGCCGGTTACTAATGCTATTCGACGAGTATTCTCAGTCATTGTTTCCTCCGTTTGACTTCTGGGATTCCTTGGTACGAGAGCGCGAGGCCTTCTTTTCAAATACCCTTGACCATCCGTTGTTACCACCGTCGGTGTCAACATTGCCAACCTTGGCATCAAGCTGGGTTAGGGCACCCTGTAACTCTTGCAACACCCCTTCCTCGACAAATTTCTGCGCAACGCGAATACCGTTCATTACAGCTCGCCCCTGAGAAGAGCCGTGGCACTTAATCGCAATATGACCGAGGCCGAGCAAGGGCGCGCCACCATAAGCTGAGGGATCAAGCTTGTTCTTAAAAATAGACTTCAGTGCCGGCTTAGCCAGCCACAGCCCGATCTTGGCACGCAGATTCGTCTCGACGGCCGCCTTCATCGAATCAAGAACGAGCCCAACGCTGCCCTCCATCGCCTTCAGAACTATATTGCCGACGAAACCATCGCATACAACAACATCAACAACATCTCGGGCTATATCTCGCCCTTCAACGTAGCCAATGAAATTGATTCCTTCGAGCTCTGCAAGCATCAGCGCCGCTGAGCGGATGATATCATTGCCCTTGGATATCTCTGTCCCGTTTGAGAGCAGGGCTACACGCGGCCGGGGAACACCAAGCGCTGAAACAGCGTAGTGGTGCCCCATGATGGCAAACTGAACCAGCTGGAAGGCCTGACAGCCTGTATTGGCGCCCGAATCGAGAAGAACGGTAGGTGTGCCTGCCGTTCCCTTGGGGATTAATGAAGCTATTGCGGGCCGGGCTATTCCGGGAAGAGTTCCGCCAACAAACACGCCAGCAGCCATGATTGCACCGGTATTTCCAGAGCTCACGACTGCTGATGCCTTACCTGCGGCAACTAATTCAAAAGCAACTCGAACCGACGAGTCCGGCTTACCCCGGATGGCGAGCCCTGGAGTATCCTCCATCTCCACGACCTGTGATGCGTGGTGAACTGAAATTGGAAGGCTCTTGGCGTCCGGGTATTCAGATAGGATGAGCTGGATCTGATCTTTATCACCGACAAGTATCGATGAAATATGAGACTTTCGAGCAGCATGCACTGCGCCATCCACAACAACACGAGGACCGTTATCGCCACCCATTGCGTCAACCGCGACTGGAAGGTATTTAACTGCCGATGTCTTGTCAGATGCCGACGGTACGGACACGCCTACCCTTTCATGTGTAGCTAAGCAGCTTGCTTAGCAGAGACAACCTCTTTACCCCGATAGCTACCGCATGCGCCACAAGCGCGGTGTGGAAGAACCGGCTCAGCACAGTTGGGGCAAACGATTGCGTACGTTCGCTTTAAAGCATGGTGAGAGCGCCGCATATTTCGCTTCGAGCGCGATGTTCTTTTCTTAGGAACTGCCATAAATCACAACCGAATATCTATTAGTATCTCAGCGAAGAGCGAAGTATGTATCACGCTTTAGGCCATAAATTCAACCCTAGCCCACCCTCTTTTTCAGCAGGTGGGCTAGCATCTTTACCACTTATTACTTCCGTGAGTAAGTGGATGTGAAACCGGCACAAACGGGAACTTGCTCAGGAATGTTCTGATGCAAAGCAGGTAAGCACCTAGAAATCCTATGAATATACCAATCTCAGTGAACCCAAGTGGGATATGATACACCTCCGCCCCTGAGTTTGTGAGAGCCTCAGGCATGATAATTAGGTAACGATCAAGCCACACACCCGTCATCAAACAGAAGCAGATTGCGGCGTATGTTACCGGATTCTTCTTCAAATCTCGGCTAAGCAGAGAGATGAATGGGATGATGAATGCCATAGGAAAGGCAACCCAAGCCAGACCCTTCCAAGGAAACTCTCTGGTGCGCAGAATCAACCACTGCGTCTCTTCAGGAAGATTTCCGTACCACTGTGGCAAGAACTGAGACCAGAACATGTAGCCCCAGAGCATACAGAATCCGAATGTGAGCTTACCAAGGTCCCAGAGCTGCTGGGTCGATACTAGCTCGCCAAAAGCCTTCTCGCGCTTGCTAAAGAAAATTGTCATCAAACCGAGGCTAGCCCAGCCAATATAGATCTGACTGACAAATATAAACGCACCAAACAGATTTGAGTACCATGTCGGGTTCTGCCCCATGATCATCTCAAACGCGAAGAGCGAAACAACAACGGCATACAAGAAAACCACCACAGGGCCATTAACGGACATCTTCCGCTGCAATGGAATAACCTCACGCTCAGCGCCCTTCCATCCACCAAGCAGATAGCGATGGATTGGCAGATTCCACTTCCCCTTATCCTTTGCCCGGTCGCGAGCAAGGCCAACATCCCCTCGTAGCGACATCCCAACGAAGCGGGCCATCACGATGTAGAGGACCAAGAAAAGAAATGCGAACCGCGTGTATACAAAATTTGGCGCCATCCAAAATTCACGGCCTGGCATCGGCTTGTTGGCCCAATAGAACAGGTGCTCTTTGCCAAAATAGGTTGTCAAAAAACACACAAACGCAACCGGAAGGTAGGCGATATTCGCCTCTGCAAGGCGGCGAATCGGAGAGCCCCACTTGGCTCGTACTATCTGCATGATAACAGTGGTCATAACGCCACCGAGCGCCAAACCCTGAAAGTATACAGCATTCACATAGAATGCACCCCAGGCGTGCGCAAGGTTGCCCGAAAGCAAGTTGTAGGCAAACACCGTGACTCCGATAAGAACCATGATCCACAGCTTAGAAATGGTGCGGCTCTCAACCTTAATTGGTCCAGCGTCAACAACACTCTCGATGTTCACTGGAATGAGATGAACGTGAGACATTCTTCAGATCTCCTTACTTAGCTTGATAATTTTGAACGTAATTTACGATATCCCACTTCTCGGATGGCGAGAGCTTCCAGCCATGCCCCGGCATCAGCCGAAGACCAAAGTGGATCGTGGTATAGATGCTTCCGGCTGTACGGTCCTTGTACACCTCAGTAGTGAGGTTTGGCGGCATCTGCGACTTGGATGCAACCGCAATCTCGCCCACCACACCTGGCTTAACCGGCTGTTTGCTAATATCCCCGTGGCACGGCTGACAATTCACAGCGAAGAGTCGCTTACCATTGGCAACCGAATCTGGTGACCCAGGGTGAGGATTAACAAGCGTTGCTGCCAGTTTTTCCCGCTCAACTGGGTTGTTGGGATTAGCCAGCCTCAGGTCGTAATCCGTGAGGCCTACCGCAACCGATCCAGGAGCTTTCTGGCGCATCATTGCCCCAGTTCTCTTCTGAACATCAACCATGTCATCGTTGAATGGAAGGGCTAGCGCTGCTTGCACCGAGAAAAATCCCGCAACAACGACACCCAGGACGGTAATACTTTGAAGCTTCATCGCCTAACACCCCTGATTACAAACTATCTCGAACATCAACCTCATCCGCGCCAGACTCGAGCATTTTCTGGCGAACCTCGTCCACTTGATTGCCCCCACATGCGACAACCACACCGAACTTGTCGTGCGAAAAGCGCGGGTCGTAACCGGCAGTTGGCAATACGTTAGGAATTCGGCAGAAAACAAAGATAGCGAACAGGGTAAAGACACCTCCAAAAAGAATGGTGCTCTCGTACCCTGGCACGAAGAACGCTGGTACTGAGGTAATATCCTTAGCACTTGCACGCATAGGCCAGTCTAGTGAGGTCCAAAGCGACAACGTCCATCCGAAGGTACATCCCGTTATGGCCGCGATAAGCGAGACGATCCGTACTGGACTCTTCTGAGGGTACGTAACCTCTTCAATCTCATGACGCGGAACGGGCGAATACATGCGGTAGTCGTAATTCGCTGCCTTTACTCGCTTAACAGCATTAAGCGCATCGTCCATGTAGGTAAAAATCCCTACAACTGCTCTGCTTGATGATTCAACCATAACTAGTCCGACTCCCTATTAATGATGATGTCCTGAGTTCGCGCAGCTGGAGTGGTTATCGTGCCCACCAGCGTTTCTCATTGGAGGAGGTAAAACCTCTTTAATCTCTGTGATAGCGACAGACGGGAAGAACTTGATAAACAGCGTCATCCACATGCCGAACCAACCGAAAGCTCCAACGGTGATCCCTATCTCCACCCACGAGAAGTTGTACCCACCCCATGCTGCAGGGATGAACTCGCGAGTAAGCGACTGAAAGATAATATTAAAACGCTCTAACCACATTCCAATGTTTATGAAGATCGACAACACAAACAGGAACGGAATATTGGTACGCAACGACTTGATCCACAGCAGCTGAGGAAAGATACAGTTACAGAACGTCATGCCCCAGAATGCAATCCAGTACTCACCAAACGGCCGGAACCAAAATTGAAACCGCTCGAAGGTGTTGTTGCTGAACCAAGCTGTGTAAAACTCGGTAATATAAGAATACGTAACCACTCCGGATGTTAGCAGGATTAGCTTGCTCATTGCGTCAAAGTGAAACAACGTAATCAGCCGCTCAAGCTTGAACGCCTTACGCAATGGAATCGCAAGCGTAATAACCATCGCCACTCCAGAGAAGATCGCCCCTGCCACGAAATATGGAGGGAAGATGGTAGCATGCCAGCCTGGCACGATACTCATGGCGAAGTCCCACGATACCACTGAGTGCACCGACACTACGAGAGGCGTCGCGAACGCTGCAAAAATCAGGTAAGCTGCCGTATAGTGCTTCCACTGAATATGATTGCCGCGCCAGCCCAGGGACGTCGCGCCGTACAGTGCTTTGCGAAACTTAGTTGTCGCCTTATCACGCGCAGCTGCGATATCTGGTATGAGCCCCACGAAGAAGAACGTTGCGGATATCGTGAAATAGGTGGACACCGCGAACACATCCCACAGAAGCGGTGAACGGAAGTTCGGCCACAAGGCGCGTTGATTCGGATACGGAATCAACCACAAAGCGTACCATGGCCGACCCAAGTGGATGATAGGAAAAAGGCCGGCTGTCATCACCGCAAAAACCGTCATGGCTTCAGCAAGACGGTAGATCGGCTGACGGAAGTGTGCACGGAAAAGGTACAGAACCGCCGAAATCAACGTACCCGAGTGCGCGATACCTACCCAGAATACGAAGTTGGTGATGTATGTACCCCAACCGATCGGATGGCTCTTTCCAGACTCACCGAATCCACTCCACATCTGGTAGAACCAGCAAGAGGCACCGATAGCTAAGAAAAAGAGGCAGGTGAAGAGCAGCAGATACCAGCCGGTTCCCGGTGGTTTAAGCATGTTCAACACCGTGTCGTTAACCTCAGCGTAGGTTACCTCTGGCTCGTTATTCTGCTCGTGTTCGTTGTGTGTATGTTCCATAGCGTTTTCGATCTTAAAAACTACGCCTTGTGCCTAATGTCCTCGAGATAGCTTACAGATGGCTGAGTATTCAGATGGTGGTCGAGCACCTTGTACGCGCGCTCATCCCTTGCCTTCTTACTAACTTGGCTCTCTGGATCTTTCAGATTTCCGAATGTGATCGCCTGAGTTGGGCAGGTCTGCACACAGGCTGGCTTGATCTCACCGTCTTCTACGAGGCGTCCAAGATCCTTCGCCACATCCTTCGCCTCAACAATTCGCTGAACACAGAAGGTGCATTTCTCCATCACGCCTACTGTTCGTTTAGTCACGTCGGGGTTCACCTGCCAATCAAGCAGCTCTGGCCACTCATACTGGAACCAGTTGAACCGGCGCACCTTGTATGAACAGTTATTAGAGCAGTAACGGGTTCCTACGCATCGGTTGTACACCATCGCGTTCATACCCTCTTCGTTGTGGTATGTGGCGTACACTGGACACACCGGCTCACACGGCGCATTTTGGCAGTGCTGACACAACATCGGCAAGAAACTTACCTTGAGCTCTTCTGCGCCATCTTCCTTCTTGAGTAGGTCGTAGTAGCGCTCGATTCGAATCCATGACATCTCACGACCCTGCGCAACTATTTTCTTTCCTACTACAGGCACGTTGTTCTCTGCGTTACATGCTACTACGCATGCAGAGCAACCAGTGCAAGCCGCTAGGTCGATAGAAAGCCCCCACTGATACAACGGATGCTCCCGCTGAACATACATCTGCTTCGGTTCGTGGTGACCACCTTCGTGACCCGCAGCATGATCGTGTCCGTGACCTTCACCGTGCCCGTTTGCATACCCTTCAGCGTGAGCTGTTGCTGCATGAGCAGCTCCCGCAGCTACAGCTGTACCAGCTGTAACAATCTTAGTACGAGCAAGCTCTCGACCTTCCTGAGAAGAGAAATCCTGCACTGTAACTAAGTTACCCGAACCGAGCCCGCGCAAAGCCGCGACCTTTGTGCCAACTAACGCTAGCGCATCCGATCCCTTAGCAAGACCCTTTGAAAGCAGCGCATAAGCACTCGCCTGTCCAGTGCTTTGAGCATACCGCCCATAAGCCGTGTGACCCTGACCTAGAGGGACGGCAACGATGCCTTCATGAACGTGCTCAGTAATATAGGCGGGCACGTGTACCTCACCATCAGCAGTTCTCAAGATCATCGCATCGCCCTGAGCAATGTGGAGCTTCTTTGCTGTTGCCGGGTGTATTTCAGCCCACGCACCCCATACCGCTTGCGTAATCGGATCTGGAAGCTCTTGCAGCCATGGACGATTAGCCGCACGGCCGTCAAAGGTCTTTACCGACGGATATGGATAGAGCAGCAACTCGTCTCCGGCAGCTGCCGCAGCGGGAGCCGCAAACGACATTGAGAGCGCGCTAGCGCTGATAGCAGGCTTACTGCCGCCGCCTGTTACAGCAGGGAAGAATCCACCCTTTTCTAGGCTCTGCATCCAATACTTCTCACTATCAGCACCAACCTGAGCAGCAGTTACTTTGAGGAAGTTCGCCTTAACAAAAGAGGCGAACGTACTGTCGTCTGCACCCGCTACTGGCTTCTCTGCATTTGCGGCTACCGTCATCAGAACATCGCCAACGCTTTGCGTTGGGAAGATTGGCCGCATTGAAGGCTGAATCAAGCTTATAGCCTCTCCTGCTGGACGAACGTAACCCCAATCTTCGAGGCTCGTATGAACAGGCAGGATGTAATCAGCCAACTGTGCGGTTTCATCAAGGTGGCTAGCAAGAGCAACAACAAGTCCTGCACCCTTACCAGACCCCTCACCTTTAATACCAACTCTTCCCACTGCGTATCCGAAGCCGTAGCTTGCCGGAAAGGTAAATTGCGGGTTCGTACCGTAAGTAAAGAGAACATCGACCTTATTGGCGTTCATCTCCTCGATTGATGCTGCCAGTTGGGCGGCATTTGAGCGCGGCTTCTGCATGACTGCAACGTTTACAGTCTTGCCCACGTTACCGAGAACAGCGTTCAGGTAGTTCACGGCTACCAGCAACGGCAGCGGATCGGTCGTTGCAGTTGCTGTTCCACCAGCAAGGATTAGCGAGCTATCTGCCTTAGCAAGATAGTCAACCATGAGCAGCAGCTGCTCCTTTGCGATTCCAGTTTCGGCTGATACGGAAGCAGAGGTGACACCCTTAGTGAGCGAATTTATTCCGCGACGAACGTCCTCTGGAAGACCCTGACCGCGGCCACGCTCGAGCAGCGCGCCGAGCAAGAACACCGCGACACGAACTTCACTGCCAGGGTTAGACTTCAACCACGTATCAGCATTTGCTCCTGTAAGCGAGAGCCTTGGCTCGATGTGAACGAGACGTAATGGCCGGTCTGATTTGCGAGAATTAGACCACTGACGCGCATACCCAACTGGGTTTGACCACGTTTCAAGGAAGTCTGCTCCGAAATTGATAACAACCTGGGCCTTCTCAATGTTGTAAGTAGGAACACCGTAAGTGCCAAACACAGCCTCTGCCGCCTTAGCGACTGAGACCTGCTGCATTGGATCCCACACAACATGGCTAAAACCAAGGTTCTTAGTCCACTCATCAGCGAGATCAGCTTGAGCAGCGTTTAATTCACCAGTGAGCAGCAGCTTCTTATTCGTGGCCTTTGTCAGAGCTTCGTTTATCTTGCCGTAAACCTCATCCCACGTTACTGGCTCAAACTTACCGCCGACAACCTTTTTCAAAGGCTGGCGAATTCTGTCGGGATCGTACAATGACTGCAAAGACGACTGACCGAGAGCGCAGAGGCTGCCCTGATTTACCGGGCTATTTGGATTACCCTCTACCTTGACCGCACGCCCCTCACGGGTGCGGACACGAATACCACAGCCGGCTGAGCATTCTGTGCACGTCGAGCTGTACCATACCGCAACACCAGGTATCTGTTCTGGATCTGGCTTTACATACGGAAGTATCTCTTGCTTCACCGGTGAGGCGCACGCTGCGGCGCCTACTGCCGACGACGCGCCAAGAACCTGCAGGAAGCGACGTCGCGATATCTGCACTAAGCTACCGCCCTGCGCGGTCTGCATCTCTTGCGGATTCTGATTACCCTGAAACGATTCGCCTTTCATCTTTGTCCTCTAAGAAACTCCTGAACTTTCGCTCGCAAACTGAGTACGACTAACGGTGTCCATGACAGACCAAGCAGTCGATGCTTGCGCCCTGCTGACGGTGACAGCTGATACACCACCCCATCTTCATTGATGAGACGCGTTCCACCTGCTCCATCTCTGGAATCTGGCCGTGACACGATTGGCACGAAACTCCTGCCTTAACATGTCGCTTATGATTGAATTTTAAGTAGTCGGGCATAACGTGAACCTTGACCCACGGAATGGGCTGGCCCTCTCTATGGTAGTTAAGGATCTTCTTAATCTCATCCTTACTCTCCTCAGTGCGCCCGGGAATCAGTCCACCGTGACACCCTACACAGGTCTCAACTTCTGGGATGGCTGCGTAACTCGCCTTGGCAACAGACCAGTGACAGTACTGACACTCCATCTTATTTTGCTGCACGTGGGTTACATGGCTGAACTTAATCGGCTGCTCGGGCTTGTATCCACGCAGTCGCTGCTCAGGGCCGAACCAGCGGAAATGGTCGGTCATGTTAAAGTCCCACAGCGCGGCCTGGCCGTCGTTCCAGACGCCCTGGCGGACGCCGGAAGTAGGATAGCCTGTTGCTGGGGTCGAAGAGCTCTCAGCGCTTGTTTGCGCGAATGCCTCTCGTCCAACAACACTGTTATCGGTAGCGGCCAAGTAACTTGCACTTGCCAGCGCTACAGCTCCTAGAATTACGAACTTGATTTTTTTTACCATGGATTAAGCAGATATGAGGGGTATGAGAACGGGGCTTTGTAACCTACGGCTCTGACCGCCTACAACTTAACAAAAAAATGACCTTAGCCCGCCCCGCGCCGTTTACTATCAAAACAGTGGCTGTCGGAACATAATGCATGTCGGTAATTCTTCCTATACCGAGAGCTTTTTTATTGTTCCGAAGCAACTAGACCGACGCAAGCCGAACTTCCGGCTAAGGTGTAGATCAAAAACAGAAATAATGAAACCTCCCAAACGGTCAAACAGCGTTTTTATATCGAGGGTTTTTTCGCAAGGGGGTATCCTAGTCGACATGACACAATATCACTCAAAGTGCCTAATCAATGGTGACTGGCGGGCTGCCGCAAGTGGGTCAACATTACCCGTCTACAATCCTGCAACTGATGAACTGATAGCAGAAGTGCCGCAACTATCTGCTGCAGAGGTAAACGCCGCAATAACCGCGGCAGAAGCCGCTTTTCCTGCTTGGGCCGCTACCTCCGCTCGAGCCCGAGCCCAACTTCTCTATTCGCTTGAGGCACTGCTGCGCACCAACGCTCATAAGCTGGCAGCGCTCATTACGGCAGAGCAGGGTAAACCTATTCGCGAAGCACGCGCAGAGGTCGAATACTCAGCAAACTATGCGCGCTGGTTCGCGGAAGAGGCCATGCGCACGTATGGTGATATCATCCCTTCTGACAGCGCACACACGAAGATATTCGTTCTTAAACAGCCAATTGGTGTTGTAGCCGCCATTACCCCGTGGAACTTTCCATTGGCGATGGTTACGCGCAAATTGGCAGCGGCCCTGGCAGCAGGCTGCACGTTTATTGCAAAACCCGCCCCGGAGACCCCCCTTACGGCATTCTTTTTGGCATCGCTCTGCAAAGAGGCCGGATTTCCACGCGGGGTAGTATCCGTCATTACCGGAGATGCTGCAGAGATCGGCGAGGCGCTTATGGCCTCTCATGTCGTGCGCAAGGTAACGTTTACGGGCTCAACAGCGGTTGGCAAGCTGCTAATCAAGCAATCTGCTGACACGGTAAAGAAACTCACACTTGAATTAGGCGGCAACGCCCCGTGCATTATTTTTGATGATGCTGACATCCCGCAAGCACTTGAAGGGGCACTGTTCGGTAAATACCGAAATGCGGGACAAACATGCGTATGCATCAATCGTTTCTTGGTTCACAAAAGTGTAGCAGACGCATTTTCTGAAGCACTCATTGCACGCACAAAACAGCTAAAGGTGGGCAACGGCAGCCACGAGGAGACCGATATTGGACCGCTTATTTCACAAGAGGCGGTTGAAAAGGTTGCATCTTTAGTTGCCGGTGCTATCGCCGAGGGGGCCCTGCCGGCCCTGCCTCCAACGAAATGCGCCCCGGGATCACTATTTATGTCACCATGCGTGCTCACCAACGTCACACCCGCAATGAAAATAAGCCAAGAAGAGATATTCGGACCGGTGAGCACCATAACGACCTTTACGAGTGATACCGAAGCAATCACCCTTGCTAACGATACACCTTACGGGCTGGCAGCATACGTTTATTCGAGCAACCTCTCGCGAGCCATGCAGTGTGCAGAGCAGCTTGAGTATGGAATGGTGGGGGTCAACTCTACGGCGATTTCAGCAGTTCAAGCCCCCTTCGGTGGCATCAAGCAATCCGGCTTTGGACGCGAAGGAAGTAAGTACGGAATCGAGGAGTACCTCGTGCTCAAGTATCTTTCGGTAGCACTGTAACTAACGCCTAAGCCGCTTAGGTGACCGAAGCCCTACAAGAACCCGAAAAGGTTGCCGTTCGTAAGCTCGTTTCTCTTACCGACTAAAAAGAGTGTCGGCCGCTGTCGGCAGCATGTACTTATAATCAAGGGTATAATGCAGCCCCCTGCTCTCTTTGCGCGCAAGCGCCGAGCGAATCACAAGCTCTGCTACCAAACTCAAATTCCGCAGCTCAAGCAGATCAGAGGTGACGATGCTCTGGCGATAGTACTCCTGAATTTCACGCCGCATCAGCTCGATTCGATGCAGCGCCCGCTCAAGACGCTTCGTGGTGCGAACAATCCCGACATAGTTCCACATCGTGCGCCGAATCTCATCCCAATTCTGTGCAATCACAACCTGCTCATCACTATCAACCGCATTTCCAGGATCCCAGGCAGCAGGGTTCGCCTGCACAGCATTCTTTCCGCGGTTATCAATCGAGTGCATCGCTGCTCTATGACCAAACACAACCCCCTCAAGCAATGAATTCGAGGCCAGTCGATTTGCACCGTGCAGCCCGGTGCAGGCAGACTCTCCTGCTACATACAGATCAACAATATCAGTGCGACCATGCTCATCTGAAACAACACCACCACACAGATAGTGGGCCGCTGGTACGACAGGAACCGGCGCCGCCGTGATGTCAAACCCGTAAGAGAGACACCGCTCATAGATCGTTGGAAAATGCTCTTTGATAAAGCTGGAATCACGGTGTGAGATGTCGAGTAGTACATACTCATCACCGTGTGTCTTCATCTCGTAATCGATTGCTCGGGCAACTACATCACGTGGCGCAAGCTCTCTTTGCGGATGATACTTCTGCATAAACTGCTCGCCATTCACCCGCAGCAGCTTCGCGCCCTCACCTCGCATCGCTTCAGTTATCAGAAAGCTCTTCGCTTGTGGGTGGAAAAGACAGGTCGGATGAAACTGAAAAAACTCCATATTTGAAACACGGGCCCCGGCACGGTAACACATCGCTATGCCGTCTCCCGTCGCTACATCTGGATTTGATGTATAGAGGTATATCTTTCCGGCGCCACCTGTGGCGACCAAAACCTTGTCAGCTAACACCGGCTCAATGAGAGTGTTATCAAACAGCACATAGGCTCCAAGCACTTTGTTTGGCTGTGACTGATGTATCTTCAGCTTGTGAGTAGTGATTAGGTCGATTGCATTTGAGCGCTGTATAAGCTTGATGTTGGGATGCTGCTCAACTGCCTGCAACAGAGCTCGTTGGATTGCAAACCCTGTGGCGTCGCCAGCGTGGAAGATCCTTCGACGTGAATGCCCGCCTTCGCGGTGAAGATGAAAGTCTCCATCCTGTTCACGATCAAACTGAGCGCCAAGAGCTACTAATTCTCTGACGCGTTCGGGGCCCTCGTGAACCACAAGCTCAACGATATCTTTTTTACACAGGCCGGCTCCGCACACCAACGTGTCCTCAACGTGCAGGTCAAAGGTATCGTCTGGCTGGGTAACCGCGGCAATGCCACCCTGAGCCCAGAGGGTCGACGAGGTGCCGGTGTCTTTCTTAAACAACACAGCAACGGTGCCGAACTGGGCAACTTTGAGGGCATAACTTAAGCCGGCTATACCACCACCAATAACGAGAAAATCGAACCGCTCCATGTGCTTAACGATACCTCGGTTAGGGTATAAAATTCAATCCACGTGGAATTATCGCCCTCATGGCAACCAGGCACCGTGGCGATATATGGATTGTTCGCAGGCTACGTCGCCTGTATGTTGCAACTGTCTGAGTTAACAATCCACCTACCTATGTCAAAAAACCCTCTCCTATCACGAACCAGCACCATCCCTTTTGACCTGATAAGCGCCGAACATGTTGAACCGGCGGTAAGCGAACTCCTCGAACAGACGACCCACGAGCTAACCCTGCTAAAAGCTGTCACTGGGCAACGCACTTTTGAGAATACCATGCGCGCCCTCGATAACATCGGACTCTCCCTAGATTTTGCAATGGGTATAGTGAGCCACCTTGAATCTGTGGCAACCACACCTGAGCTTCGTACAGCATACAATTCTGTTCTTCCTACCGTCTCGGAATTTCGTTCACGATTGGCACTCGATCCCGAACTCTGGGCAGCAATCAAAGCGTATTCTCAGACCGATGAAGCGCGCGCGCTCTCAGGACCCAAGCTGCGATTCCTTACAAAAACCCTCGATGATTTTAAACGCAGCGGCGCCGATCTAGCTGAGGAGCCCAAAGAGCAGCTCTCTCGGATTAATAAGGAGCTTGCAGAGATTACCAACAAGTTCAGCCAAAACGCCCTAGATGCTACCAACGACTTCGAATACACAACTCAAACTCTGAGTGATCTGGCGGGCCTGCCTGAGAGTGCGCTTGAGATGGGCAAGTCATTGGCTCTCGCCAAAAACCTCACCGGATGGCGTTTTACGCTTCAAGCGCCAAGCTTCATGGCGATTATGACCTACGCAGATAAGCCTGAATTGCGTGAGCAGTTTTATCGAGCATACAACACGCGCTGCACAACTGGAGATTTTACCAACGTTCCCGCGCTCTATCGAATCCTTGAGCTACGGGCTGAAAAAGCAGCACTGCTTGGCTTCAAAGACTTCTCCGATCTGGTTCTAGCCGACCGCATGGCAAAAAGTGGTGAACGTGCTCTTAGCTTCGTACGCGATCTTACAGAGCGCATTCAGGGCCACTTCATCAAAGAACAGCAAGAGCTTAAACAATTTGTACGCCACGATCTCAAGAGCGACCCCGACGCTATGCAGCCATGGGACATCGCTTACTATGCCGAAAAGATGCGCCTCGCTCACTATCAGTTTGATGAAGAGGAGCTACGTCCATACTTCCCCCTTGAGCAGGTAATGAAGGGGCTCTTTCTCATCGTTGAAAAGACGTTTGGCATTTCGGTTAAAGAGAGCCATTTCCTCAGAGGATGGGATAAAGAGGTGCGCGCCTTCTCTGCGTCTGACAGCAAGAGTGGCAAACTGCTCGGACATTTCTATGTTGATGTCTTTCCGAGAGAGAACAAGCGCGGCGGAGCCTGGATGAACTCGTTTATAACCCATGTGAATGACGGAGTTGACTCCCTGCCTCACGTAGGTCTGATTGCAGGCAACTTTACGCCACCACAAGGCGAGAAGCCTTCGCTGCTAACTCATGACGAAGTTACCACCCTATTCCATGAATTTGGACATCTGATGCACCACCTCTGTTCAGAAACAGAGCTACGTGGGCAAGCGATGGAGGGAGTCGCGTGGGACTTCATTGAGCTGCCATCTCAAATTCTTGAGAACTGGTGCTGGGAACGCTCGGCTCTTGATCTTTTTGCTTCCCACTTTGAAACCGGAGAAAAACTTCCTCAGGAGCTTCTGGAAAAGAT
>JBIKWG010000149.1:0-7305 GCA_044356425.1 Bdellovibrionota bacterium
CTTCGGCTCCATCTTGAGGGCCTCCCTGAGCGGGTAATCAAAACCCTGTCTGGGTGCCGGCACAAGCTGCGCGACCCGATCGGTCTCGGCATAGCTCATACCGAGAGCACGACCAACGTCTTTGATTGCTGCTTTCGCCTTAAGTGTTCCGAACGTAGCGATCTGGGCAACGTTCTCTTTGCCATACTTCTCTACAACGTACCGAATGACCCGCTCACGCCCATAAATGCAGAAATCCACGTCTATATCAGGCATGCTTATACGTTCAGGATTGAGAAACCGCTCGAAGAACAGCTTGTTTGAGATAGGGTCCACTTCAGTAATACGCATAGCATAGGCCACAAGCGATCCGGCTACCGATCCTCGACCCGGGCCAACCGGGATGCCGTTATCTTTGGCCCACACAATAAAGTCTGCCACTACCAAGAAATATCCGGCAAATCCCATCTTAGAGATAAGCGACAGCTCCTCGTCAAGTCGGTCAACGTACTGCTGACGCATAGAGGCTTCCCATGAGGGCGCCGAGACGAGCGACTCTAGACGCTTTGCAAGACCGTCTCGGGCTAAAGCGGCCATAACCTGGTCGAGCGGACGAGGATCCTCGCTCTCAAATTTAGGCATAAAATAGGTTTTTGAGTTAAAACCAAAGTCGCACTGACTTGCAATAAGGCTTGAATTTACAACGGCCTCCTCTGCGCGCGGCGTCGCGCCGAACTCTGCGATCATCTCGGCTTCAGTCTTTAGGTGCAGCTGCACGCCATCATGACGGAGGCGGTCTGGGTCCATGACAGTCTTGCCGGTTGACACGCACATCAACACTTCTTGCGCGAAGTGGTCGTCACTGTTCAGATAGTGGCAATCAGTAGTTGCTACCAGCGGAAGGCCGAGTGAGTTTGCAATATCAATTGCTGCTGCATTATGCCGCTGCTGGTCGCGCACCGGGTGCGGCTGAATCTCAACGTAGTATCGATCCTTAAAAACACGGGCATAGAACTCAGCCGTTTGCCGCGCCCCCTTGAAATCATCAACCATCGCCGCCTGAGCCAACTCGCCAGCAAGACAGCCACTCAATACGATTAGACCCTCGGAATACCGCTCAAGCAGCTCATGGTCGACGCGCGGTTTAAAATAGAAACCCTCTTTGTAGGCAAGGCTGGAAAGCTTGCAGAGGTTCTGATAGCCAGTCTTGTTAGCCACCAGTACGGTCAGGTGATTTGTACCAGCACCCCCCTGCTGACGCATCTTGCGTTCATGACGAGAGCCTGGTGTCACATACAGCTCGCACCCAACAATCGGCTTAATACCGTGCTTCTTCGCCTCTACATAGAACTCCACCGCTCCATGCATATTGCCGTGATCGGTCATAGCGATAGCTGGCTGACCTAATTCAGCCGCCCGCTGCACGACCTCGGGCAGTTTGTTAGCCCCATCAAGGAGGCTATATTGGGTATGAAGGTGGAGGTGAACGAACCGCGACACGTCGCCTCAAAATCGATGAAAGCCATTCAAGAAACAGAGCCGCAGCTTACCCCTTTTTTGGTTCGCCCCTCAAGCGGAACAGTGCCCCGCAAAGCATAATAATTAGCTCTCATGATTTTTATATTGACCTATCGGTAGGGTCCTCTAAACTCTCGCCAGTTTTACTTAAAAGGTCGGTGTATCCATGCTCCAACGTAACGGAAAGCTCTTTGCTCTCGCAACATGCGCCCTAGCCTCAATTATTATGTGTGGCTGCAGCTCCGACGCCGTGCAAGACGCGATTGATTTGGCCGGTGGCGTGCCCGAGAAAACCATTAATACCGATACACTAGGCGCCAACGCGTTTGCTAACGACGGTCGCTTCGGTTCGCCCGCAGCGCAGTTGTCAGAGGTAAAAAACACCCTTGGTCTGCGTTTTGTGCGCCTCCTTGTTGCCTGGGACGATAAGGTTCAACCATCCAAGGGCGCGGCTCTTAACCTTTCGTTCGCTGATACTATTATCGGCAGCGTCCCCAGTGGCGTTGACGCGCTGATCGTTCTAACCAGCACCCCTTCTTGGATGTCTAACCCTCAAAACTGGGATGGTGGCGACCCACGAGCTACTTTTGTTAGGCGCTTCTTAACGCCAGTTGTAAAACGTTACGCTGCGAATAGCCGCGTTATAGGCTTCCAAGTTTTTAACGAGCCCAACCAGGCTAATCCTCACAACGATGCTCTACAGATTACTAACAGTCCGGCGCTTTACACCGCTATGCTTAAGAGCGCCTTCTCGGCAATCCGCGCTGCGGCTCCAAGCAAACTGGTAGTTGCTGCAGCTACCACAGCCATCAATCAGAACTACCCAGGCTCGCTGAACTACAACAGAGGCATGCGAGATGCAGGGGCGCAGGAGTATGCTGACATCTGGGCTATTCACTATTACGGCCGTCAGTATGAAAATGTCATCCGCAGCGGCGGTGTGGCTGATTTTGCTAACGGCCTTTTCTTGCCGATCTGGGTTACTGAATCCGGTGAGCAGGGAGTAACCAAACAGCTGAAGTACGGGCGTCAGACCTGGCCATTTCTGCAAGATAAAATCCCTGGAATCGAACGCATCTATCTCTATCAGTTTGCTGAGAGCACCCCACCCGAGAGTACCTATGGGTTAAGAAACCTCTCCCCGCAAGCGTCACTTTCTGACCTCTATATCCACCTTCGCACTCGTGCACGGTAGGCAACAAACGGCAGGCTAGCTGGCTGACACTTATGAATCAGACGATCCAATCCATACTCACCTGCGCGTCTACACTGCTCTTGACAGTGGCCGTCAGCGCTTCAGGTTGCGGCACAATCCCTATCGCGATCGCGCCATCAACCAGCCCACTAGCGGCTGGCGAGCGTGGCACTGTTGAAGCCTACGGCGACGACTGCCAGTTTTTCTTGCTCGGGCTTATCCCGATTTCGCCCTCATTTAGCACTCAACATGCGCTCAATGAAGCGAAAGAGAGCGCTGAAACTGAGGTTCTTACTGATGTTACAGTTGACTTTGCAGGCGCTTACTACATCCTATTTTCAAACAACTGCGTACGAGTTGAAGGAAGGGGCGTTGTGAAAAAGAATGTCCGCTAAGGATAGTTAGCCAACTCTTCCTTTCAAGCCCCACATCGGGACAAGCTCGTTACCTACCAAGCTGACGATGTCTGATTTACGATAGAAGCTCTCAAGGGAGTTCATCAGATGCTCGTCCTCTTTGTTGCCTAGTGCAACTGCGCCCTCACGTACCCGAATCAGCTCTAAAAACATCTTTTCTAACGTCGGATGAAATCGCTCATCGTCTTTTTGCGCTTGCTCACTCTCTTTTATCGTCTTAGCAAGCTGCAACTTTCCGCCGTATCGGTACAGCGCATATTTCGCAAGCATCTCACGCGCGCGCGGCTCGTTTTGAATATCCTGCATCCGCAGCAGCTGAAAGCGCACCCAGAGCTTTTTTGCATCATCGCTTGAAGCGCGTTCGAGGCACACCTTGCTGCCGCTTTTTATCGCCTCTGAGAACAATGCACGATCGTTACCATCAAGACGATAGATGTCCTGCTCAATATCGCACGTTGTTTTCTCAAAGTAGTTCCGAATGGTTACTGTTTTATACTGAGCCAGCGCTACACGAGCGGCGCTCTCAAGCCCGGTGTCTCGCACCGCTTGCGTAGAGACGTACAGGGGTGAGCGCGCAGTGGCTCGATACATAATGGCTCCCGGTGCGTGCGGGTTATCCATAAAGCGCTCAAGATTAATCCACAAGGCACTACGGTGATCAGTATCAAGCAGCGTAATCGGTGTGCGCGCTACCGCTCGGTCGCTTGCCAGGTCGTACTCAGGCGATAACGAGAGATATACAGCGCCAGAGCGAACTGTTGAGTGCAGATTGAACGCCTCGTAAGATTGATATGCACAGGTATCTATTCCGTAGGAAGTTTTTAGCCGCTCTGCAACTCGCACCGTTAACAGCACATCTTCGCGAGATTCGTGAGCCTGCACCCCGTCAAGCAAGCCAAAGGCATGCGCAACCGTTTGTAGGGCCAAGGACAGCTTCTTTTCGTCCTTACGTTGTCTACGAATCAGATCCTGAAAGGAAGGTTCCGAGATGTAGGTCTTCTGTACAACGTGGAGGAGGTCACGATAATGAAGGCTCCTGCCATAATACGGATCAAGCCCGTTACGAATAAAACTCGTGCGAAGGTATTGGAGATCGAAACGCGCAGAGTTGTATCCGGTAAAGCACAGCGCGCCATTTGCCTTCTCGATGCAGCGCCGGATAAATGCGTCGATCTTGCGCATCGCCTCATACTCGGTATCAATAGCTATTTGCTGGTGGGCTAGCACATCAGTGCGGTTAGCTATTATCGCTCCTGAATCAGGGAGCTGCAGGCGTGAGATCCGAACGAGACCAGATATCTCGTCAACGGGCTTCAGGTGATCGTCGACAAGGATAAACGAATAGTTGAGAATCTGCCCAACCCAATTCTTATCGCTTGTCTCAAGGTCGTAAAAAATAGAGAACATCGGGCTCAACGATAGCCGAAACTACCGGGGCATGGCGAGGGAAAACCCCTAGCAGAGCGCACTATTCTTGCGATTATCTCAAGGCACCCTTACGATCCCTTAAGGAACCCCAGCAATGAAGTCAAGATGGCCTTCTGTTCACGGGCATGTGATTTTGGCGAGCCAGTTGCAGTTGCAGCTGATGCGGGACGACCGATATACGTAAGGTCCACACCGAGACTATCTTTCACCTGTCCACGGATATAGCTCCAGGCCCCCATGTTCTCTGGCTCCTCTTGCAACCAGCAGAGCCTTGAAGCCCGACTCTCTTTTAAGATAGCCGCAACCTCGTCTGACGGAAATGGATAGAGCTGCTCAATGCGCACTATTCGAGCCGAAAGCTCGCCAGCGTCTTTTAGCGATGCCATCACGTCGTGGTAGACCTTTCCCGAAAGAAGCACGAGCGCCTCGCTGACCTTCTTTTTAGATAGCGCTGTCTCTGCCACCTGTTTAAAGGTGCCCGAGGTCATCTCTGACAATGAGCTAGCCGCAGCCGGAAGCCGCAAGAGGCTCTTAGGTGTCATTATAACCAGCGGCCGCTTCACGCCAGATAGCCCCTGCCTGCGCAGCAAATGAAAGTGCTGCGCAGCTGTTGAGGGATAGCACACCTGCATGTTCCCTTCAGCACACATCTGTAGATACCGTTCAAGCCGTGCGCTCGAATGTTCGGGACCTTGCCCCTCATAGGCATGTGGCAACATCAGCACAAGTCCCGATAGCTGCCCCCACTTGGACTCAGAGCTTGAGATAAACTGATCAATTAACACCTGCGCTCCGTTTCCGAAGTCGCCAAACTGACCCTCCCAAATCGTGAGACCGTGCGGCACGGTAGCTGCATAACCGAACTCAAAACCAACGACAGCGGCCTCAGAAAGCGGGCTATTAAAAACTTCGAAATGGCACTGGGCACCCTTGGAATCAAGCAGCACGGCGAGCGGGCTAAACGTCTGCGAGCGTGTGTAATCGTCAAGCACCAGATGCCGCTGACTAAAGGTGCCTCGACAGCAATCCTGACCACTCAATCGGACAGGCACACCATCAAGCCCAAGTGAGCCAAAGGCAAGCGCCTCAGCCACACCCCACTCGATGCCCTCACCGGACTGAACCGCCTCCGCGCGCTTCTCAATAATTTTCGCTAATTTGGGATGGGGCGAGAACCCCTCTGGCCAAGCTGCAAGAGCTGCGCCGATCTCTTTTAGAACACCATCAGGAACCGCCGTTACAGGGGCTTTTGCAACGAGACGACCGTGCAGTGCCGCAGCTTCTCCCTGCGCTCCAACGCTAACCTTCTCTTGTTCTGCCGCGAAATAACCCTTGTAGTGTTCTATCTCCAATTGCAGGTGCGCATCATCAATAACACCCAGCGCTTTAAGCCTCTCTGAGTATCCAACCCAGGTAGGCTTACGCTCTTTAATCTCACCGTACATCAACGGCTGCGTAAAACTCGGATCATCGCCCTCATTGTGCCCATGCTTTCGGTGACCGATCAGGTCAATGAATACATCTTTTCCAAATGTATTTCGGTAATCCAGGGCCAATCGAGCGACCCAGCAGGCAGCTTCAGGATCATCACAATTTACGTGAAAGACTGGGGCATCTATCCCCTTGGCTAGATCGGTGCAGTACCGCGTTGAGCGAGATTCGTCCGGTGTAGTAGTAAAACCGATCTGATTGTTGATGACTATGTGCAAAGTTCCGCCCGTTGCGTAGCCATCGATGCGCGAGTAATTGATCGTCTCAAATACGATGCCCTGCCCTGCAACAGCCGCATCACCGTGCATAGCCACCGGCAACACCGCACGCCGACTGCCACCGTGTGAAAAATCTTGCGCTGCGCGTGCTATCCCCTCAACAACCGGATTCACAAACTCTAGATGCGACGGGTTTGGGACCATCTGCAGCTCAACGTCACCATCAGCAAACGACGCCTTACTGTTGTATCCAAGGTGGTACTTCACATCACCAGCGCCCACGAACGCAGCTAAGGTCTTATCTTCAAACTCAGCAAAAAGCAGCGGCAGGGGCTTTCCAATGGTATTTGCGAGCACATTTAGCCGACCACGATGTGCCATACCAAAAACTGCCGCTTTAACCCCCGTAGCAGCACAGTGCCGCACGAGTGTTGAAAGAACTGGGATGAGGGTCTCATTTCCCTCCAGCGAGAAACGCTTCGTTCCAACATATTTTCTGTGAAGCTCGGATTCAAAAAGCTCGCCCTTGATTAGATCTGACAGGATCTGCTTCTGTTCTTCAACCGAACGCACCGCTGGTTCAACATAGCGACGCTCTACTCGCGCCCGCAACCATTCGCGCTCTTCTTCACGCGTTAGATGGCAGAACTCAACACCAACCGAGCTGCAATACGTCGCTTGTAGCGCAGTTAAAAGCTCTTTGAGTGTAGCGATCGACCGCCCTGCAAAGCTCGTTTGCCATAGGCTAACGGTGGCTGGATCCCTTACCTCACCCACATATGAAAGGGTTAACTCACGCGGATCCTCGGGTTGAAGGCCGCCCTTCTGAACCGGGCTTATGTGCGCTGCGAGGTGGCCGTAACGTTGAAATAGATCAATCAGCTTCTCTGCCACTGCATCCCCAGCCGACTCTCTGGTCGCCTGACTGTTCGCTGAACCATTGATTAGCGTCCCGTCAGCATGCTCGCCATGTCCTCCGGGCTGAGACGATTGATTAGCTGCGCCAGCCTGCTCGCGCTCAAGTCGGCTAAAGAATTCCTGCCACTCACTAGCCAGCAGC